>DTYU01000026.1 GCA_012961725.1 Desulfotomaculum sp. | reverse complement strand
AAACTTTACTTAACTGTACAAACCTAAATTACAATTTTACTTTGTTAACCAAACCTAAAAATACCGCAAAAGCCGCACCGTTTTCGCGGTCGGGTGTACCGGCGGCCGCCACCGGTCGGTCGTGATTGCCAGGCGGCTTGAAGAGATCCTCATATCAAAGGATTATCAGGTCATCGTCCGGCACAGGGATATCCAGCGGAACAGCAAATTGACCGGTTAATCTGTTACAACTCTAAGCCGGCTGTATGAAAGAGCTCCTGGGTGGACATGGATAAATATGCATAAATAGCGGAAAGGATCGGGAATGGACTCTTCGGTTCAGCACTCAATAACAAAAGTGGTCATTATTGTGCTTGACGGCACGGGAATCGGGGCCTTGCCGGATGCGGCCCTTTACGGCGATGAAGGGAGCAATACCCTTGGCAACCTTGCGGAAGCCGTGGGGGGTCTCCGCCTGCCGAATTTACAGCGTCTCGGGTTGGGGAATATCGGCAGGATAAGAGGGGTGCCTCCGGCGGCGCAGCCGGCCGCCGCCTGGGGCAAGATGGCGGAACGTTCTCCCGGAAAAGATACCACCACCGGCCACTGGGAACTTGCAGGGGTGATTTTGAATCACCCCTTTCCTGTCTATCCGTGCGGCTTTCCCTCAGAGATCATCGTTTCCTTTGAAGAAAGGATCGGTCGGCGGGTGTTGGGCAATAAACCGGCTTCCGGAACGGAAATCATTGAAGAGCTCGGTCCGGAGCACCTGCGGACCGGCTGCCCGATAGTTTACACCTCCGCGGACAGCGTCTTTCAGATTGCGGCCCATGAGGAAATCATTCCTGTAGAGGAACTCTACCGTATGTGTACGATCGCCCGGGAGATTTTAGCCGGGGAGCATGCGGTGGCGCGGGTGATCGCCCGCCCCTTCTCCGGTAAGCCCGGGAGCTTTCAGCGGACGGCGCGGCGGCACGATTTTTCGCTGCCGCCGCCATACCCCACGGTGTTGGAGGCGCTTGCCGGACGGGGTTACACGGTAGTGGGTGTTGGCAAGATCAAGGACATCTTCGCCGGGCGCGGTATCAGCAGGAGCCTTCCGGCAAAGGACAACGCAGACAACGTTCAAAAGACGATATCCGCAGTCCGGGAAATGTCCCCCGGTGTAGTTTTTACAAACCTGGTGGATTTCGATACCCTTTACGGCCACAGAAACGATGCGGCGGGTTTTGCGAGGGCGCTCGAAGAGTTCGACGATGCCCTGCCGGAGCTTCTCAGGGCGGTTTCGGAGGAGGGGGCGGTTTTCATTACCGCCGACCATGGGTGTGACCCGACCACCGCAAGCACGGATCATTCACGGGAATACGTACCGCTTTTGGCATGGGGGCCCCGCCTTAAGCCGGGGGTGCCGCTTGGAACGCGGAGCAGTTTTGCCGATTTAGCTGCAACGGTTGCGCGTTTTTTTAACTTCGACTGGCCTGCAGGAACAAGCTTTGCCCACTTGCTGTTGAAGGGGAATTATGGGAGTTTGCCGTATTCTGCGGGCTCCTTAGAACCATAGCTTGAGATTGCGGAGGGATGGTTTTGCAGGCGTACGCGATAATAAAAAAGAAGCGTGACGGGGAGCGACTCTCGCCGGAAGAGATATCCTGGTTTATCGAGCGGCACACCGCCGGGGAGATCGCCGACTACCAGGCGGCTGCATGGCTGATGGCGGTTTACCTCCGCGGCCTTGACGCTCAAGAAACAGCGTCGCTGACTGAGGCGCTTCTTCGTTCCGGAAGGCAGGTGGATCTCTCCGGAGTTGACGGGGTGAAGGTTGACAAACACTCGACCGGGGGCGTGGGAGACAAGACCACCCTCGTGCTCGCGCCGCTGTTGGCGGCAGCCGGGGTAAAAGTGGCCAAGATGTCCGGCCGCGGCCTCGGACACACCGGCGGCACAATTGACAAGCTCGAGTCAATACCGGGCTTTAAGACAGAACTCAGCCTCCAGGAGTTCATCTCTCAGGTAAACCGCGTGGGCGTAGCAGTGGCCGCACAGACCGAAGAGATTGTCCCTGCCGATAAGAAACTCTACGCCCTGCGGGACGTTACCGCCACTGTAGACAGCATCCCGCTGATCGCGGCCAGTATAATCTCCAAGAAGTTAGCCTCCGGTGCGGACGCCATCGTATTGGACGTCAAAGCGGGGAGCGGTGCCTTTATGCAGGACGTGACGGCGGCTCGGACGCTGGCCAGACTGATGGTGACTGTCGGAAAACGTGCCGGGCGCAGGGTGGCAGCGCTGATAACCGATATGGACCAACCGCTCGGGTATGCGGTCGGGAATGCGGTGGAAATGGCGGAAGCGATAGCCGCGCTTAAAGGAAGAGGTCCGCTTGACCTCACGGAACTCTGTCTGGAACTCGGCAGCCGGCTGTTGGTATTGGCCGGGCCTGCCTCAAACGCTCAAGTGGCGCGGGTAAGGCTCGAGGAGATCTTGTGGAACGGCCGGGCGCTGTCTAAGTTTAGGGAATGGGTGGCAGCGCAGGGCGGCGATCCGCAAGTGGTAGATGACCCGGGTTTACTGCCGCAGGCGCCGAGGAGGATACCGGTTTTAAGTCCCCGGTCGGGCCACGTAGTGGAAGTAAACGCGCTGGCGATAGGTGAGGCCGTTAGGATACTCGGGGCCGGGCGGGCGCGCAAGGATGAGCCTGTCGACCCCTCGGTAGGGGTTATACTTGCGGCAAAGGTCGGTACAAAGGTTGACGCCGGTGAACCGCTGGCCCATATTCTGGCACGGGACAAGGGGGAGCATGAGGCGAAGGAGCTTGTGGCTAGTGCTTACGCGATTGCTGCTTCACCGCCGAAAACACGACCCCTTGTTCGCGCAGCGGTAGAAGAGTGAATAGAGGCTCGCCAGCTCCAAGAGACTCCTAGCAACCGGAAGGTATGATGGGCTTGCGAAGGGTTCAATAATGTAGAGGCTTAACTCTTTTTTTGGGGGTGAAGGGTAACCGTGAACAGATGGCAGGCATTAAAGATCGTTTCCGGGGTCCTGTTTCTCTTAGCAGCCCTTGTGATCGAAATCTCGGTGACAAAAAGCCGCAACGTCCAGATCCTACAGGGCCTTTTAGTATTTCTCGGCATATTCTACATTCTTTCCCCTTTGGTAATAAGGCGGATTTTTAAGAAGATAAGTGACAATTAGGGGGGTTGGTACGCAAGCGCGGGGGATTGGCCGGGCGTAATCGCCCGGCTTTTCCTTCTCTTTTGCGCGGTTCGGGAGATTCATCCCAGCTTTTGACGGCTTTAGCGCCGCATAACACTGCCCTGAATAAGGGAAGACTTCAACCAAAAGGAATTGTGGAGGGGTGCCGATGTGCCGGCTATCGATGACAATGTTGCTCTTTTTGGTTTTTTTTTACGGCCCGGCTTTAGCGTGGGCTGAAGAATCGGGATTTACAACGACTGCAAAAGGCGCCGTGTTGATGGAGGCTCACCACGGGAAGGTGTTGTGGCAGAAGGAGCCGCACATGCGGCAGCCCATAGCGAGCATGGTCAAAATAATGACCCTGCTTTTGGCCGTCGAGGCGGTGGAACAGGGGAAGGTGAAACTGACCGACACCGTTACTGCGAGCGAGTACGCGGCAGGTATGGGGGGTTCGCAGATATACCTTGCTCCCTTTGAACAGATGAGCCTACGGGAACTGCTGATCGCTATAGCCACCGGGTCGGCAAACGATGCAAGTGTTGCGGTGGCCGAGCATGTAGCGGGAAGCGCCGAAGCATTTGTGGAAGCGATGAACAGCCGGGCACGGGAATTGGGGCTTAAGCACACGCATTATGTTAACCCAACCGGCCTACCGGCACCGGGGCAGTATTCATGCGCGCAAGACCAGGCCGCTCTCTTGCGGGAGGCTTTAAGGCGCCCTCTTTTCAGAGAACTTACCCGAATGAAAGAGTACGACCTCCGTGACGGGGAGTTTAAACTCTGGAACACGAACAAGCTGCTGTGGTGGTACAAGGGAGCTGACGCAGGGAAGACCGGGTGGACAAATGATGCCGGCTTTTGTCTTGCGTCAAGCGCTGCGCGGGAAGGTTTACGGCTGATCGCCGTAGTGTTAGGTTGTCCGGAGCCGAAGACCCATTTCCGGGAATCGATTAAGCTGTATAACTGGGGGTTCGCCCGGTTCCAGGCCGTTTGTTTAGCCAAAGCCGGGATACGGGTGGCTGCGCTGCCCGTAGAGCGAGGGGTTTTAGACCGTACAGATGTTCTTACGGGAGCCGATGTTACTCTGGTGATGCCGCGCGGAAAGGATAAGGGTTTCACCCGGCGCATTGTCTTACCCCAAAGGGTCGAGGCACCGCTTGTGAAAGGGCAGCCTTTGGGCGCCTGGGTGGTTTGCCGGGAGGGGAAGGAGGTGCTCAAGGTCAGCCTGGTGGCGGCGCGCGATGTACCCCGGGCGGACTTCTTTGGGATGTTCAACAAAGCGCTGAAGCAGGTCTACGGGATGTGACAGAATCTGTAGATCGAGTACTCGCGCCCCGATGGGGCGTTTTATTTTTGCCAGTAATTAGCAGGAAAGGCGGCCGCGATGCAGAATTTATTACAAAACAGCCTGTTGAAGGGAGTGGGCTGACTTGCTCGAGATCGACAGTGTGGGAGACGTGTTGGTGGCACATCTTCATGGAGAAATCGACCTGAAGGTGAGCGATGCGCTGCGCGAAGCCTTAGACCGAGCCCTTGAGCGTCTTCCGGTACGCCACCTGGTATTCGATTTTGGAGACGTTAGCTTTATTGATAGTACAGGCCTTGGGGTAGTTCTCGGCCGCTACAAAAAGGTGGCAGGCGCGGGGGGGAGACTTGGCGTTACAGGGCTGCGCCCCCCTGTACGGCGGGTTCTCGAACTCTCGGGGATCCTGAGGATATCACAGGAATTCAGCTCATGGACGGAAGCGGTAGCGGTGCTTGGGGGAGGTGGGGCCGATGCTTAACCGGTTTCGCCTGGAGTTCCCGAGTCGTCCCGACAACGTCGGCCTGGCGAGGGTAACGGTTGCTGCTTTTGCGGCACAGATCGACCCGACGCTCGAAGAGTTGGATGATATTAAAGGAGCGGTTTCCGAGGCGGTGGCAAATGCAATAGTCCACGGGTATGACAACTCTCCCGACGGTGTTGTCACCGTCGAAGGGGTTCTCTATGGTGACGCGATCGAGGTGTTCGTGGAGGACAGCGGCAAGGGCATGGAAGACGTCGGCCAGGCGATGGAGCCGGAATTCTCAACCGACCCCGAGCGCCTTGGGCTTGGATTCAGCTTTATGCAGACCTTTATGGACAGCGTCAGCGTCGATTCCGTACCAGGGCGCGGCACGCGCGTGGTAATGAGAAAGCAGTTTGCGCGACGTCACTAAGAGAATGTTCAAAATGGCAAAAATTCTCGGCGGGCAACTTCTCAGCAATGATGAAACCTATGCCCTTATAGAAAAAGCCCAGGACGGCGACACTGCGGCACGGGAGAAACTTGTTGAAGCCAACCTGCGGCTGGTAGCCAGTATCGTTCAGCGGTTTGAGGGCCGTGGCTGCGACCACGAGGATCTGTTTCAGGTGGGCTGTATCGGTCTGTTAAAGGCGATTGCCAAGTTCAACTTTCAGTACGGGGTAAGGTTTTCTACCTATGCAGTGGCGATGATCGTCGGTGAGATAAAACGTTTCTTGCGGGACAACAGTCCCCTGCGGGTGGCGCGCTCTTTAAAGGAAACCGGGGTCCGGGTAAACCGGGCGAGAGAGTCCCTGGCAAACAGCCTGGGACGCGAGCCGACCCTGAGTGAAATCGCCGCCGCGTTGGGACTTCCGGTTGAAGACGTAGTTGCTGCGAGCGAGGCGGCTTATACGCCGGCTTCTTTGCAGGACGTGATCTGCGGCGAGGGTGCGGACGCCGTTCTCAGGCAGGACCAGCTTGCGCGGCTTGAGGAGGACGAGGACTCATGGCTGAAGGAGATTGCGGTGCGGGAACTGCTTGCGCGTCTGCCGGAGCGGGAGCGGCAGGTGCTTCGCTGGCGGTTCTTTGAAGACCGCACGCAGGCCGAAATCGCTGGGGAGCTCGGCATCTCCCAGGCACAGGTTTCCCGCATCGAGCGGATTGCCTTAGAGAAGCTGAAGGAGGCGGCGATGGACATGGAGGATCTGATTTAAGGGTTTCAAAACCCGCCTTCCACGTATAACTCCCCGTAAGCTGTACCATAATACGCCTTGGGGAAAGTGTAAACGGGTTCCGTTTGAGACTCCCAATAGTTTCTATGCATTATAGGTTTT
>DTYU01000025.1 GCA_012961725.1 Desulfotomaculum sp. | reverse complement strand
GCGCGGCGATAGTTGAGCACCGCTCGCCCCAGGTCGCCGCTTTTATAGTGGGCATTTCCCAAGTTGTAGTACAGCCGCCCGTCGTGAGCACCGGCGTCCACCAGTGCCTGATAGGCGACGGCGGCCTCGGCGTACTGTCCTGCTTCGTATAGGCGATTGGCCTGGGCCATGTCGGCGCCGCTGGTGGTGGGGGCGGCGCAGGAGGATAAGAGAAGGGCGCAAAGCGTAAAACGTAAAACGTGTTTCATAGGGTCAGGGCCTGTTCGAGTTGGGTGAGGAGGGTCTGGGCTTCGGCGATGAGGTCGGCGGTGGGGCGGCCAGCGGCAGCGGCCAGCAGTCATTCGGCTTCTAAGACTTAGGCGAGGTGATAGACATGGCTTTACCGGCCTGGTGGCAGGTGACAACACCCCACAGAGACATCCGGGAGAAGTCTTTCAGCGAGGCGGTCTTCGCCGCCGATTTAGGCGACGTGTTGAGCGGGACGGCGCCGGAAGAATACCGCGACCCGCGCCTCTTTTTCGCTAAGACGTATCTGACCGCGGGGTTGAAAAACTTAGCCCGCAACGTGCTGGAACGCCTTATCAGCGGGCGCGGCGACCCGGTGATCCAGCTCCAAACCCCGTTCGGCGGCGGCAAGACCCACGCCCTGATAAGCCTTTATCACTTAGTGAACTCTTTTTCGGAAGTCAACCATTTGGACCAGGTCCAGGAACTGGCGGGAGATGCGGGGAAGCTCTCCGGCGCCCGGGTGGCGGCCTTTGTGGGGACGGCGGCCGATCCGCTGAAAGGAAGGACTCCCTGGGGTGAGATCGCGAACCAGCTTGGCTGCTACGACGTGGTCAAAGAGCACGATGAGAAGCGGGTATCACCCGGAAAAGACAGGCTCAAAGAGGTTCTGACTAAAAGCGGTCCCGCGTTGATCCTGATTGACGAACTCCTTGCATATATCGTTTCCGCCAACCGGGTGGAGAAGGTAGAGAAGATTGCCCAGGGACAGACACTGAAGTTTCTCCAGGAGCTCTCGGAGAGCGTAGCCGCCTCGGCAAAATGCGTCCTGGTGCTCACCCTGCCGGAAAGTGTTCTCGAGCGTTACGATGAGGAGGCGGAGAGGGCCTTCGCCCAACTGCAGAAGGTCTCGGGACGGGTGGAAAGCATTTACGTGCCTGTAGAAGGGGTAGAGATTTACGAGGTCGTCCGCAAGCGGCTTTTCGAGGAGTTGGGCGACCCGAAGCTCCACCGGCAGGCGGCGGAGGAGTATTTTAAGCTTTATCAAAATCTGGGGACTGATGTTCCGGGCGAGGTGCGGGAGGGGGCCTACCGGGAGAAGATCGAGCGGGCTTACCCCTTTCACCCTGAGTTCATTGACGTCCTTTACGAGCGGTGGGGCTCGTTTCCCACCTTCCAGCGGACGCGGGGCGTCCTGCGGCTGTTGGCCCAGGTGGTAGGTAATCTTTACGAAAAGAAAACCCTTTCTCCGCTGATCCAGTCTTCGCTCGTTGACTTGGGGAATATGCCGGCGAGACGCGAGTTTCTCAAACACATCGGCAACGAATACGACAGCATCATCGGTGCAGACGTTACCGGCAAAGCGGCGCAGATCGACCGCGAGATGGGCAGCGAGTACGAGAAGTACGGCATTGCCCGGGGCCTGGCCACCGTCGTTTTCCTCTACTCCTTCAGCGGCGCAGAACGCCGGGGCGTGACCCTGCCTTGGCTGAGAGTGGCGCTTCTGCGGGAAGGAATTCCTTCAACCATTGTCGGGGATGCCGTGACCAAACTTGAAGAAACGCTGTGGTACTTCCACCGGGAAAAACACCTTTACAGTTTCAAAAACCAGCCTAACCTGAACCGGGTGATCTTAGATAAAGAGGAATCAGTTGAGGCCGACCGGATCCGGGAGGTCCTCGAGGTGCAGTTGTCCAAAATCGCGAGAGGGGCTCCTTGCGAGCCTTACCTCTGGCCGCGCAGTTCCGGCGATGTCCCAGACAGCAAACGGCTCAAGGTTGTCTTCCTGGGACCGGAACTAAAGTACGGCAGAAAGGAGACGCAAGACTTCGCGAAAGATTTGCTAAACAACGCCGGCGTCACCTTCCGCGTCTACCGAAATACGCTGTTTATCGCTGCGTTTGACTTGGGTGCATACGCAGGATTGGAGAAGTTTTTGCGGCGGTTCTTAGCGCTACAGGAGGTAGCGCAGGACAAGAGCCTTTCCCTCACCCCGAGCGCCCGGGAAGAGGTCCAGACAAAGCTGAAGCAGGCGGAAAAAGATATTCCCTTCCAGGTGATCGCCACCTACCGGCACGTAGGTTGGTACGGGAACGGAACGGTTGTCTGGCGGGATATCGGGCTGCCTACCGTAGGGGAAAAGTCGCTTTCCGGCCGGGTATTCCAGAGCCTGAAGAACGAGGAGCGGATCCTGTCCGTTATTACACCTAAGCTGATCCTGGAACGGGCCTTCAGAGAAGACGAAGAAGAAAAGAGCCTCCAGGAGATTTACGAGCTTTTCTTGAAAACGCCGGGGCTTCCCTGTCTGGAGAGCGAACAAGTGCTTACGGAAGCGGTCAAACAGGGGGTTAGGAACCGGTTGCTGGGTGTCCGTATCGGGGAGCGGGTCTATTTCGACGAGGCAGTTTTAGACGTACCGCCGGATTCCCTGGTTTTGCGGCCTGAAAAAGCAGCGGCGGAGAAACAGGCTGAGGCGGTAGTAACGCCAGGCGGAGAAAGGGTGATTTACCTACCAAGAGGAGAAGGGCCGAAGCCCGGCATCCTTCCAGATTCAGTTACCAGGGAAGAGCAACCGGGGTTTCACGTACCCCACCGGATCACCCAGTTGGCCATTAAAGCCGCCGTTCCCTGGGACAAACTCTC
>DTYU01000024.1 GCA_012961725.1 Desulfotomaculum sp. | reverse complement strand
TGTGCCCGCCAAAAGATGATTTTTTCGAAAACGCCCTTCTTGCACAAAAACCCCCTTCTCTTTCGAAAAATCACAAACCTGTTTCATACCTACAACCATAAGGAGTTTTAGCCCTTCCTCTGACTAATGCCCTTGATTACTTTTGGTAATACTTAGGATAATGCCGCCCCATTTTCGAAAAAAAATTCCTCTGTTTCATAACAATTAGAAATTTCGCTGCCTCCGGAACGAATCCTGCAAGTCGAGTCGAAATTTTCCTCTTCCTCACCACAATAAGGAACCCGGGGCTCCCGCAGCTATTTTGCACCATCTTTCATCTTATCGGCTTCGGCCCGCCGCCTGACTTCACCGAGAAAGGTCTCAAAAAGAACCGGGGCTTCTTCAATCAGGTTTTTCTTCAGAATCCGCAAACCGCGAATCTCTTCCCCGTAAATGTTTTTCAGTTTCGCCCACCTGCGTTCCAAGATGTCAAGCTTAGGGAAAAGCAGGCCCGCATACCGGAGAAGCTCCTCTTTCCGCTCGGCAAAGACGGCCGCCCCGTCAACCACATCCCTTATTTTCAGAGTCTCCGCACGGTAAAAAAGCTTCTTGAGGAGAATCTCCGCGGGCGTTTCCACATACATATGCCTTCCCCCGATCTCCACCGTAAGGAGCGGATTCGCCGTTAAATACGGCGCGATTACGAAATCGATCTCTCCTTCTGGAAGCCGCAGTTTCAGGAAGCTTGCCGTCTCCACACAGTCGGCGGCCACCCGCGCTGCCAGGCTGTTCAGGCGCGGCGATAAAAAGGTCAGGTACTGCGCGTCCGTGAGAAAAATATCAACGTCTTGACTTTCCCGGTGTTGCAAAAAAAGCGCCAGGGCGCTCCCACCACCAAAAGACCATTCCCCGTCAGGAATCCCGGCGGCTTCGAGAAGGAGTTGCGCCTTTTCAAGCAGTTTGAGCCACACTAAAACAGCATCTCCTCCAGTTCGGGCCGGCGGTAGAATTCCTTGACATATCTTTCGTAATATGCTTTCAGCGCCTTGTCTTCCACCCGATTCCTAACCATGAAACGTTCTATATCCTGGAGCGGCAAATCGGTAAAAAAGTTGAAGACCTGTACAGCATAGTCCGCGTGGAACTCCATCTGTTTGATCATCCGCGCCAGGTTTGCTTCTTTCAGATAGGTTGTAGTCTGTGCGTTAATGGTGCTTTCAATCATCTGCACTACCCCAAAGGAATCCTCCACAAAGCGGTAAATCAAAGGCATAAACCGCCCAACCTCACAGGAACCAGGTTAAAGCCATCGTTTTCCTAATGTTGCGTTTAGGCTTATTTTATCACTTCTTTCTTGTCTTGCTTAGTCTTCTTGAAAGCATCCGCTTTACCACCTGCATCCTTTTTACCCCTGTGCCGGGCTTCCCGAAAAGAAGCAGGCGTAAGAAGAGAATGCCTGCTGATTACTCTGCCTGCAAACCTGGCACGTAAAGGAGGCACCGCGCCTGCTTTCCAGAACACCTGGCAATTGTTACGCCTGCAGACCTATTTCACTGCTATACGGCACCTCCGCCACTTTTACCCATTTTTCCCGGCCGTCCCGCACCAGCCCCTTCCGCCGCAGATTGCAAAACCGGCCCCAGGATAGCGGCACAAAGAGCTGCGCGGCCTCTAACGGCTCATCCGCCGCGATCAAAGCTTCGTATTCCGCCTCCAGGCAGGCCGGCAGCACCTCGATGCTGTCAAACGCCCGGTAAAACATCTCTTCCAGTGTCTCATTAGATTCAAAGGGACGCAGTGTCTCAAGGCAGGCGGCTTCAAACTCCGCATATCCCTCCTCGTACCTGCTGTTCCACTGGGTCGCGGCCTCGCCCCGGTAGATTTCATTTAGCCAGCGGGAAATTCCCTCCTCATCAATTATTCTGTCACTATGCTTTTCAAGCAACTGCAGAGACTTAGTCACCAAACCGTCATCATAGACACGCTGGCCGCCAGCGGGTTCGTTGAAAACGTTGACCGGCGCCCATTTTCTCAGGCGGCGCCGGTTGATACGGCCAAACCGCTGTACCAATGCCTCGAGCGGCGCCGGATCAGAATACATCACGTCCAAATCAATATCCAGGCTTACTTCCACTACCTGGGTGGCCACGAGCACAACCGGCCGGCGCCCGCTCGAACCGGAACCAGTCGCCTCCTGAACAGCCCTTTCCTTCAGCAAACGGTCGCGCCCGTTGAAGCGCCCGTGAAGGAGGAGCACCTCTAACCCGCCTCGCGTTCGCTGGGACAACTCGGCGTAAGCTTGCTGGGCCCGCCCCACCGTATTGCAGCAGACCAGCACGCTCCGGCCTTGTATACCTTCTGCGGCGATTCGCTCAAGCCACCGTTCTTCAAGCAGCTCACCCTCCTGTACTATCAGCCGGTGCCGCTGAAAAAGCTTGAACAGCTCGGATGTGGCCCGGATCTCAGCATGCGGGCCCAGCGCTTCGCTCAAACGGCGGCAGAGCAGCCCAGGCAGGGTAGCGGACATAACCAAGAACCGCGCGCCGAAGTTTTTGCGCAGGTATTTGACCGTCGCCAGGATCGCGGCAAGTCTTTCGGCCTCGTAAGCGTGGACCTCGTCGAAAACAAAAACGGCGCCGAAAAAGTCGGTCAGCAGCGCCTCGTACCCTTTGAGCCGGTACGGTCCTTTGAGTAACTGATAGGGGCTCAGAACCCGCACCGGGAAGTAGTGCAGCCGCGACAAGTTCTTGGACCACCGGGCCAGCCGCAAGGCCTGATACCGGTCGTATTCGTCTTCAATGAAGCGGCGGTACAGCGCGAGCACGCTGCGGCCGTGCTCTAAACCTACGCGGCCTGGAAAACCTTTGAGCCGCAAACGGTCGTACATTGCGTTCATGCTGGCCTGGTAAGGGAGGGTGTAAAACAACCGGGGAACCGGTCTATCGGCGGCTTGTGCGCAAGCCCACAAGAGAGCCGCCTCTGTTTTTCCGCTGCCGGTAGGCGCCACCAAAACCGCCGCCCCTTCTGTACGCGTACAGGCTGCCTGATGCGGGTAAAGGTCTTTCTCCGCCAAACCCCACCGGGCCAGCAGTTCCGCCGGGCGGTGTAAGGGTGATCCTAACAACGGACCAGCATGCGCCGAAGCCGTATGGTCACTGGTCGTCATGTGGCCGCGCAGCGCCAGCGCGGCAGCGGTCAAGCGCCTATTGCGCCGGAGTTCCCGCTGCCACCGCCGCAATGCCAGCAAGCGGCTGCGGATCCCGGTTGAGGCACTGCGTGAAAAGAGGTCCAGTGCATCCTTCAGCGGCAGAAGCAGAGGCGGACGCACAGCAGAAGAAAGTTTAAGGGCTTCGATCCAAGACGGCGGGGATCCGGCCAGCCACCGCCAGAGTCCTTCAAGAACTCCGCCTTCGATGTCGATCAGGGAGTTCAAGGCCTCCGCACCAGAATCATTGAAGTCCATGTAGCGGAGCGATATTTCCGCCGCGTCCTTGTGGTGAAAAACGATCCCCGCTGCCGCCCACTGCACTTCTTCGGGGCTGAGGGTTTCTCCGAGCCAATCTACAAAGGCCAGGGAGAGCACTTCGTGCCGGTGCGGCCAGCGCGGGCCCCCGCGCAGCCACCGCTGAAAACCGTGCGCCGCCTTGCCGAAGTCGTGTAGCCAGCAGGCCCAAAACAGGCTCCTCCACAAACCGGCAAACCCCACTAACTCCGGCAGGTCAGGCCGCAATCGGATCATCTCGGCAAGCCGCTGCAAGACTTGCCAGGTGTGTGCGGCCAGGCTCTCTCCGGGTCTGCCTTCTTCCACCGGACTTTTTGCCCAGACGTCATCCAGCCACACCGGCCACAAGAGGTCGATCATCGTACTCCCCTACGAAAGTATGAAAAAACAGGCCTAAACGCGCTCCTTTCTCCTCCGGGGATTCGGGATCAGCCCACCATACTTCCTGCGCCGCTCCGCCGTATCTTACGAGTTCGTCGGTATATACCCGACTGCGGAGCACTACATACCGGGCAAAGACTGGGGTTCGCCTGCGGCGGTAGTCCAAATAGCGGGGCAGCAGCACCGCGTACCCCCTGCCTGTCCGCAAAGCCATCCGGTAAGGAGCCAGGGTATGCTCGAAATACACCTTTTCGGCCCAGAAAAGCTTCACGACGCTTACGCGGGTGTAAGTGAAAAGGTCCTGTGACCGGCCCAAAACCACCGGATACCGGGGAGAACGGAAGGAGGGCTCCCACTCCGGCCTGTTCAGATAAAGAACGAGTCTGGGTCGAAAAAGGATCTCCCGCTTGAAGGGGTTGACCTGGCCCGCTAACACTTTAGGAATCTTTGTCCCCGGCAACCTTCCGCTTGCCGCTGTCAGGAGATGTATATGTTCCACGTCACTGAATTTGGCCTGAAAAGTGAAGTGATAAGCGAACTGTATCCCCTCGGGATCGACCCATTCACCCAAGGCGCTGCAAATATGGCCGTAAATTGTAGCCGGTGGCGGCACCTCAAAGGTCGGCTGAACACCTTGCATAAAATGGGGGTAGCGGAAGGAAGTGGTAATCCCTTCCGCCACGACCTTGAGCACTTCCATTGAGGAGTCCCCTCCTATTCCATCCACGAAGCAGCTCTTTCCTTATCCCCGAGCGCCGCGATCAAAGCCTTGAAAGCATCCCGGGGATGGCTGATTCTTATCCTACTGCCTTCACTCGTTTTGGCAAATTCCTGGAGCTTGGTCCGCTCCTCGTCCAAATAGCCGCGCACCCAGCCTACGTAGATGTCAGAGAGGATTTCGTCCCCAAACACACCT
>DTYU01000023.1 GCA_012961725.1 Desulfotomaculum sp. | reverse complement strand
TTTACTCGGCTTTTTTTTTTCGGGAGCACAGGTTGAAATTTTCCCGCGCTATCAAGTATGGATCAATAGTGGTAGTAATCTCAGCGTATTTTTCTGTGCTGGTTTCTATTCCCTCAATTTCTGAATTTGCAGAGGTAGGCCCCTATGAAGTCGCTAAGTTCGATACCTACATCTCTGGACCGGTGGGAAAAGCTGACATTGAAACGATAGAAAGCAAGGCGGAGACGGTGGTTGCTGGAGCCCGCTTTGGTGGCGTCGAAGTTTACGTCAACGAACGCTTCGCAGGATGTGTTAACCTCACTTTGGTTGACGACTTAGAAGAAGCGCTAAGAATTTCCGAGACAAACGAGAGATACATCCGCAGGGGAAACGTGTCAGAAAAGGGAGCAGTGGTGGACGAACACACTGCGAAGAAGCTTGGGGTCGGACTCGGTGACCGGATTAAGATAGAAATTAGAGAAGGTGTGTCGGCGCGTTACAAGATCGTGGCCATTCTCTATCCCACTTCAGTTACGAAAGGGGCCATATTGGCTGACTATCCTCAAAAGGTAAAAGATGCGTTCAGGCCTTATGAGTACACATCCTTCTGGGTGAAGTGGAGGAATGATGTACCAAGCGAGTTAATAGGTCGAGTAAATTATGGATTCGTGCAAAGGAGCGACGCCATCCAGGAACAAAAAAAGGCAATGGACGAACTGACGCGCAATTGGTGGTTCCGACTACTCAAATGGGGCAGTATTTTTGCCCTACTTCTAATTACCACAAGAGACCTGCTGTTGCTCTTTGACACAAGAAGAAAGGAGTATGCTCTACTCCTGGGCTTAGGTTTTAAGAGAGGGAGCCTTGTCGCAAGTTTCTCAGCCGAGAACCTGCTAAGAATTACCATTGCGGTTTTCGTCGGTATACTTTGCGCCAGGTTCTTCATCCTAACGGTCGTAGGGTTCTACTATCCGCCTAAAGCGTTCATGGATAGCCTATTCTATTTGCTCTTAGCTGTAATTACGGCATCGTTTCTGGGTGGCGTGGCAGCTTCTATACGATTGCGGAGAATCTCGATAGCTGAAGTGCTTGCAGAGGGGTGAAATCAGGTGCTCACGGTGAGGAATCTGGCTAAATCCTACGGGCGGGTTAAGGTACTAAGTGACGTATCCTTTCACCTCAACAAGGGCGAGTTCATTGCCATATTTGGTAGTTCAGGTGTCGGTAAAACCACTCTGTTAAACATCGTGGCAATGTATGACAGACCAGATGAAGGAGAGGTCGTTTTTGACGGGATCAATATCGTCAATGCTTCGGAAGACATTCTAGAGAGAATCAGAGTAGCAAAGGTGGGTTTTGCTCACCAATCCACTTACATGATTGAGCTTTTAACACTCTCCGAAAACGTTGCCCTACCACTTTTTCTTGCCGGATTCTCTAAAGGGGAGAGGGAAAAACGGGTTACCCAATTGCTCGAAGAAGTAGGACTAGAAGACAAAGCCAAGAATAAGCCGAGTCAACTAAGTCTCGGACAAAGAAAAAGAGCCTGCATCGCCAGAGCTTTGGTTGCTGACCCAAGGTGCATCTTGATTGACGAACCAACTGCTAATTTGGATGCCGCGAACAAACAAAGGATCTTAGCTCTCTTGACTCGTAAACAGGCCGAGGGGGCTGGAATTATTGTGGCTACCCATGACCCGATGGTTACCAAACACGCAAAAGTCCTGGAACTAACCGACGGTAGACTTGCACCCTTGGAAACAACTGGTGGGACTCGGCGTCCTCGCTGACCCAAACTGTAGAATGTGCACAGGTGTGTTGCTCGGCAACGAACGATTCCAAATCATTTGGCAGGTGTAAGCGGCCAAGCCTATCCTTGACCGCCATCTCCCAACCGGTTGCGGCGCTTAGGAAGAGTTGTTTACGCGCGTCGCCAATGATTTCCCGAACACGCGGCGGCAACCGAGGGTCATCCGTAATCCACCATAATCTCTTCGCCTGCCTTTACCCGCGTCAAAAGCTTGGAAAAGTGAGTCTTTGCCCCGTGAATATTCACCTGCACCATCGGGTCCTTAGGGGAACGTTCTCCGTGCGGTTGACTGGCTGCCTTTATGATGGAGTCAACACCACAGGAGTGAAGGTTTTGGGGGAGTCAAACCGTGGACGAAGCCGCATTCCGCGCATATGCCAAAGCCTGGCGTAGAAGACAAATGGATGAAGAGAGAAGCAGGGTCCAACGGGCACGGCGGGCCAGGGAGGTTGCTGAGACGGTGGCACGAATGTTGGTCCGGGAATATGGGGCGGAAGAGGTCTGGCTGTTTGGCTCCTTGGCGCGTCGGCAGGAATCTTATATCCATTCCGACATCGACCTTGCGGCTACTGGTTTGCCTGCACGGGAATTTTTCCGTATTCTCTCACGTGTAAATGCCGTGAGCCAATTTGCCATTGATCTCGTTGATTTAGAAGCCTGCCCCACTGGGCTGGCCACGGTTATCCGGCGGGAGGGGAGGATTCTCGCTCGGCGGGAGGCAAAATCTGGTGGGTGATACCAGCAGGGAGGATGTAGGGAATGCGCCTTAGCAGCAGAGAGGACGTTCTGTCCCTTGTAGGTCAAATAGACCATATCATGGAAGCCCTGCAACTCACAGTGGCGGAAGCAAGGACAAAGATGGAGGAGTTCGAGAGAACCGTACCCACCCGTTTCGACCTGCGGGGAATCGGGAGCCTCTATATGCTGGATTGGGAGCGGATAAAGCCCCTGCTGACAGAGATGGATGTGGTATACCGGCGGTTCAAGGAGGAAATTGCCACCTTTCGTTCCTTTTTGGTGCGCCTTGCGGACGAGCTTACTTGAGTGCCCTCACCTGGGAACCTTAAAGCCGGACTGGCCGTTGTGGGTAGTAATCGCCGGGGCGTTCGCCGGCGCGCTTGCGCTCCGGGCGGCCTACCCGGAGCAGGTGCCGCTCAACTGGGCGCTTTATGAGCCGGTGAGAAAAGTTGCAAAAGTCTTGTAGACTGTTTTTT
>DTYU01000022.1 GCA_012961725.1 Desulfotomaculum sp. | reverse complement strand
TTTCGAAATTCCTACAGTGGGTTGACACGATCGGGGGCTTTTAAAAGGCTTGACTTTTTGCGGTTTCTCTGTTAGTTTTTTTGCGAGACACGGAGCTTTTTTGAGAATGGCTGCCCGCAGCTGTTAGGACCCGGAAAAGCGGGGGGCTTTTATCTTTAAGGAGGGCAAGCGGATTGAATTTTCAGGAGCTGATCTTTGCCTTGGACCGTTTCTGGGCCGATCAGGGGTGTATCATTCAGCAGCCTTACGACATTGAAAAGGGAGCAGGGACGATGAACCCGGCCACCTTCTTCAGGGTGCTGGGGCCTGAGCCGTGGCGGGTCGCTTACGTCGAGCCTTCCCGCCGGCCCACCGATGGCCGCTACGGCGAGAACCCGAACCGTTTGCAGTACTATTACCAGTATCAGGTCATCTTGAAGCCGTCGCCCGACGACGTGATCGATGTTTACCTTGACAGCCTTCGTTGGCTGGGGATCGATCCGCGGCAGCACGACATCCGCTTTGTTGAGGACAACTGGGAATCGCCGACCTTAGGCGCCTGGGGGCTGGGCTGGGAGGTCTGGCTGGACGGGATGGAGATCACGCAGTTCACCTATTTTCAGCAGTGCGGCGGATACGATCTGAGACCGATATCGGCGGAGATCACCTACGGTCTCGAGCGGATTGCGACCATGCTGCAAGGAGTGGAGAGCGTTTTCGACATCGAGTGGGCCGACGGTATAAGTTACGGCGAGATCCACCACCGGGGTGAAGTGGAGCATTCGAGCTACAACTTTGAGGTTGCCGATACTGGACTTCTTTTCAAT
The DNA here is from genome assembly GCA_012961725.1 of Desulfotomaculum sp. GTDB lineage: Bacteria > Bacillota > Desulfotomaculia > Desulfotomaculales > Ammonificaceae > DTYU01. Next base: position 2,457 of record DTYU01000022.1, on the reverse strand, counting down.
CTTTTCGAAGGGTATGAAAGGGAAGCAGACCAGGTTCTCAGGGCTGACCTCGTGCTGCCGGCATATGAGTATGTGCTCAAGTGTTCCCACACCTTTAATCTATTGGATGCGCGGGGCGCGATAAGCGTCACCGAGCGTACCGGGTATATCGCGCGGATCAGGAACCTGGCTCGGGCCTGCGCGCGGCGGTATCTTACACAGCGGGAAGCATTGGGCTATCCGCTGATGAAGAGGGGGTAATGCGGGATGCGGGACTTTCTGTTAGAGATAGGCACCGAAGAGATTCCGGCTCGTTTCATCCCCGGCGCGCTTGCTGAGCTTGGGGAAAAGGCGGCGGCGCTCCTACGAGAGGCCCGACTGGGTCACGGTGACGTCAGAACCTACGGCACCCCGCGGCGCCTCGTCCTTTTCGTGACAAGGGTGGCGGAGAGGCAAGAGGCGTGCGTGAAAGAGGTAAAAGGACCCCCGCGCCGGAGTGCCTTTGACGAGTCAGGCCGGCCAACGAAAGCGGCTACGGGTTTTGCTAAGAGCCAGGGAGTAGATGTCGACGCACTGGTTGTGCGGCAAGTAGGGAAAACGGAGTATGTGTTTGCGGTCAAAGAGGAGCCCGGTCGCCCCGCAACCGAAATACTCGGAGAGCTCTGTCCGCGCTTGATAACAGCTATCTCCTTCCCCAGGCCGATGCGCTGGGGTGAAAGCGAGGTCCGCTTTGTCCGGCCGATTCGCTGGCTGGTCGCCCTTTACGGCGACGAGGTGGTGGAGTTTGCACTGGACGGTCTGCGGTCCGGGCGCGAGTCCGCCGGCCATCGGTTTCTCGCACCGGGAAAGGTATCGGTAAAAAACCCAGCCGAATACTTTTCCAAGATGGCTGCACGGTGCGTCACGGTCGACCCTGCCGAGAGGCGGCGCATGATACGTGAACAGATAGATGCCTTAGCGGCTGCGGAGGGCGGTTGTGTACCGCCGGATGAGGAGCTCTTGGAAGAAGTGGTCAACTTGGTGGAATACCCGACGGCCTTTTGCGGCGATTTTCCGGAGAAGTACCTCGACCTGCCCCGGCCGGTGCTTATCACCGTGATGCGGGAGCACCAGCGGTGCTTCCCGGTTTGCCGGGAAGACGGGCAACTGCTCCCGCGCTTCCTCGGGGTACACAACAGTGCTTACGAACATACCGCGACCATCCGCCGGGGGAACGAGCAGGTTGTTCGCGCCCGGCTGGCGGATGCGGCCTTTTTCTACCGTGAAGATGCCGCCAGGCGCTTGGCCGATCGGGTCGAAGGCCTTAAGAAGGTGGTCTACCAAGAGGCGTTGGGAACGGTTTATGAAAAAACCAAGCGTCTCGGTGCGCTTACTTTATATTTAGGCAAGACGCTCAACATAAGCCGGAACGACAAAGCGGCCGCTTCCCGGGCGGCCTATCTCTCCAAGGCCGACCTGCTGACTAATATGGTGTACGAGTTTCCGGAGCTTCAAGGGGTGATGGGCAAGGAGTACGCCATAAAGGACGGGGAGCCGGAGGCGGTAGCGGAGGCGCTTTATGAGCAGTACCTGCCCCGGTTTGCCGGAGATGCCCTCCCGCAAACAGCGCCGGGGCGTCTGCTGAGCATCGCCGATAAGATCGACAACTTAGTGGGTTGTTTCGGCACCGGACTTATTCCAACGGGCTCCCAGGATCCTTACGCACTGCGGCGACAGGCTTTCGGCGTCTGCGCGATTATTTTGGCAGGAAGACTGCACCTTTCGTTGAACGAATTGGTCCTTCGGGCTTACCGGGAGTACCGTGGCCGCTTGGGAAGAGACGAGAGGACGGTTTTGGCTGAACTGGTCGAGTTCTTCAAGCAGCGGCTGCGGGGCATATTTGAAGAGCGTGGAATCTCGGGTGAGGTAACAGAAGCGGTTCTCGCGGCAGAAATAGAGGATATCCGCGCCGCCTGGCTGCGGGCCGAGGCCTTACAGGCTTTCCGGGGGGAGGCTTTGTTTGCAGATCTGTACACCCCGTATACCAGGGCCGCGAACCTTTCCCGCACGGCTCCAGACAGGGAGCCGGATCCCGGCCGCTTCGTGGACCCAGCGGAAAGACGGCTGTACGAAACGGTACTCGCTCTGCGGGAGAAGGTGGCTCCGGACTTGGCGATGCACGCCTACCGGAATGTTTTGGCAGAGCTCACGGCGCTACGGGAACCTGTGGACACGTTTTTCGATGCGGTGCTGGTGATGGATGAGGACCGCACGCTCCGGGAGAACAGGCTGGCCCTGCTGCGCTCGGTGGTGCGTCTCGTGCACTTGGTGGCCGACCTGTCAAAGATCCCGGTTGGGTAAGCATTTTTCATTTTGCGCTTGGCATTTTGCATTGAGCCCAGCACTCAACTCAACGTAAAGAGATACGACACAGGCTGACAACTATTTCTTGAGCGCAAGTTTATCATAGAGTTGAGTGCTGGGCGTATAACTTGCTAT
>DTYU01000021.1 GCA_012961725.1 Desulfotomaculum sp. | reverse complement strand
TTTTGTAGCTCCTCCGGCGGGTCACTGTTAAACGTTTTCCGTCAGCAAACTCAATCTCTGCGCCCACCTTGGCAAAAATGGGCGCCGAACGCACCGGAATGCCGTAAAGAAGCTGGACAAGCGCGCGTAGTGCGGTGCTTTTCCCGGCCTCATTGGCACCGTACAGTAGGTGGAAACTGACGTTATGCGGAAACTCCAAAACCCGGTCGCGGAAACAGCCGAACTCAAAGAGAGATAGCTTACAGATCCTCATTCAGACCCCCCTCTCCTTCAAGTAAGCGAGAAAGGAGGAGTTGCTCGGCGTTATCCAAGACCTGTCGGCGGAAAGTGGGGTCTTGGAAATCAAGAACCTCCTCGGCACGGCGCAGCTCAGGAGGCAGCACCCGAGCCAAATGGGACAATGTAGATCTGACACCCTCCCACAGACTTTCGTCTTCCCGGCACTGCTCGATATACCGGACGACCTCAGCTAAGGGATCGCCCCGCGCCGATGTCGGCTCACGCGCATACACTCCTTTCGTGCGAAAGAGCACTTTCTCCACCCATATCTTTCCCGGGGCGACATCCGTCGCCATCGCACGAAACTCGTTGATCCACCACTCCTCGTTGCGGAAGAATCCGGCGTGGAGACGAGAAGTGCCCCGAAGAGAGAGCCGTAGCACCAACAACTGCCCTGTCGTGTGGCTAAACTCCTCTTCAATCGCCACCTTTACCCGTTCAAAGACCTCCTCCGGGCTATCGGCACCGCTTACGTCGACGCTGCACAGAGACCACCGGACAACATCCAGGCCCCGATGCTCTGACCGTATTTTCCCGTCTTCTAACGCCACGGTGACCAAAGTTGCGCCCTTTTCTCCTGTCTCCCTGATGTGCCGTCCCTGGATATTTCCGGGAAAGAGGATATACGGATGCTCACGAAGCACTTCTCGCCTGTGCACGTGCCCTAAGGCCCAATAATCGTATCCTTTGGCTACCAAAGCTTGGATATTACAGGGGGCGTACCTCTCGTGTCCTTCGCGGCCGTCCGCGCAGGTGTGCAGGAGCCCGATGTTGAAGTAGCCGGCGAGAGGCTCGGGGTATGACTGTGATAGGTCTTCTGTGACCGCCGCCTTGGGAAATCCTTGCCCGTGAATTGCTACCTTAAGGTCGTCGATTCTAATTGTCTCAGGACGGCTCGTGGGAAATTCCCTCACGTTATCTGGCAGGCGGAGCCTCTTCGTTATCTGGCTCTCAGCGTCGTGGTTGCCGCGAATAAGAAAAACACGGATACCGGCAACACGTAGCCGTGACATCTGGTGAGCAAAAAAGAGGCCAGTATTGTAATCTTTCCAATCGCCATCAAAGACATCTCCAGCGATTAATAGAAAGTCTACTTCCTCAGCGATACACAACTCAACAAGATTCTCGAACGCGCCCCGCGTCGCCGCGCGAAGCTCCTCAACAGGAGCTCCCTCATATCGCTCAAGCCCCCTTAGGGGGCTGTCAAGATGGATATCCGCCGCATGGACAAACCGAAGAATCATAGCATCCCTCAGACTACAAGAACTATGGTAGTGCAACAGCTTCTTGCTTCACAGCCATGGCATACACTACGCGTCATAGTTCTGCGCCGCCGTGCTTGCTACGCCGAGGGCGGATCTGCACCACATCAACCCGCTCCCGGCTGTCATCTACCATTATGGCCTCACCCGTACGGCTCAGCTGCTTCAAATAGACCTTCAATTCCCTTGCCATGTAATCGTGACTCAAACGGTTAAGCGAATCTACATCGTCAGTAGCTGTTACCTTGTGGCAAAGGACGACGTCACACTGACTCAGGACCTCTCGATCAACGGCTCCCGGCTGTTGCGAAGCAAGAATTAGGGACAAACCCGGTTGTCTTCCTTCCTTGACCCATTGAATTAGTGGCTCTTTTGCCAACGCTACCTTCCCTGCAGGCACGAACTCCTGGGCCTCATCAATCGCCAGCCAAACCTTCGGTATCTCCGACGGTAAACCTAACTCTTCCCGCAGCCGTGCATCTCTTCTCTTGCGGAAAAGGTCGCGTACCAACACCGCAAGCACAAGATTGCGGAGGCCAAAGCGGCTGATCTCAAGTAGACCGAGGTCGATTACGTTCACCGTTTGCGGCACAAAGACCTCACCCACTTCACGGTAGCGGCTCGAAAAAATATCCCACTCGTTCGCCGCCGTCTCCAAACGAAGGACAAGGGCTTGTACACTGGTCTCCCTGATCTGAGGGTCTCGCTGAAGCCGATCAATGAGATCCGGAATAAAGAAGTGAGTCCCACTCTGGTCACGGCACTTTTGGACTGCTCGATAGAGGGCAATGCCCATGGGCTGTGTGATATCTAAGCCAAATAAGTCAAGCCACCCATCGGGAGGAATGTCGCCTGGATTAACGCGGAGTGATTCCACTTGGACGCCCCTTCCCTCAAATATCTCTATAACATCTTTCCCGTAGCGCCTAACGGGATCTCCGGGCACAAGGAGCCGGACGGGCACACCCTTCGCACTCAGGCCCCAATTCCACAAGACGGACTCTTGCTCGTGGTTTGGCAGACTCATTGTATGAAAGTTCCGCATGGGATCGGCAACAATTACGAGAACGTCGTCTCGCTCCACCAATTCCTCCAAGAACACGCCGGTTGTATATGATTTACCGCTTCCCCGCTTGCCGCAAATGAAAACTGCACGGGAGCGGGTGGCATCCAAATAGACCTGCTCGCCATCGCCACTTTGACCGACAAAAATCATGTACGCCCCTCCTCAACTTCTTCTTACCGGAGTCTCCGCAATTCTGCCCAGCCCGCCTCAGAAAGCTCCCAAATGCCAGTCGGGGAATCACGCCTTAACAGTCCATCTCTTGCCATGCAATACCGTTCCCACTGAGCGAATTTCCGCCATCTGACATCACCTGACCTTAGTCTTTCGCGGTCACTTTTCGTTAACTTCCCTTCCATTCTGCGATACACAACTTCTAACACCTGTCGTGTCCTTCCACGCCCCCCGAGTTCCCCTAATGCTTCCAAAATCGGTCTACGAAATTCACGCTGCGGCGTTATCTCGTCCTTCCGGCGGTTGGTCTGACGTGCCTTCGGCCCAAAGATATTGTGAATCAAGTTCTCCTCAGGTGCTATCTCGTCCAAGAATCCTCCAGGGGTCCCGAACTCCTCGTTGATTTTTGGAAGCTTTTCCTTGGGTGTTTCTTTATCGGGCAGATACTCTTGTGCTGGCCGTAACAACCCTGAGCTTTCCAAAACTGTACGCAACCTCTCAATTTCTTTACTGACCTGTTTCAGCCTTTCGGCTTTGGCCAACAGACGTTGTACTTCGTTAAAAGACCCCTGCAGGTTCAATTCCCGGATGGCCTCCGCTGCCCTCTTACACTCTTCTGACAGCGCCTCCAACAACATGTCAAAAGCCGCTACTACATCACTGCTCATGCCGGCTCACTGCCTCGCTACGGTGAACTAACCAAGGCACAACACTTTCCTCAAATGACAAGCCTCCGTGCACACCCCACTCATTCGCGTGCAGTTCGCGCCGTAGATACGGATAAGCCAGAACGGCAAACTCCTTCTCCGCAAATCTCACGTTCAATACGTGTTCCCCCTGCTTGTGATGTTGGTAATACCGGGGGTGTTCGGCATGGCTGAACTCATACAACTGAAGTTGGTGCTCCCATGCCCATAGGACCCCATGGTCGCTAACGAGATGAAGTGTGGCCGAAATCGCTTTTTCCTCAAATAGGCACGCCAAGCGTTCGAAATCATTCAAGATATCGTTTACCATCGCCTCTACATTTGGCATCTCTCTTTGCCGGTGTGCTACACCATCCAGCCCTGCGCGGACAATCTGCACGTATGCTCCGCACAGATCTATCTCTTCGAGGCATCCCAAGATCTCGCCAAAGGACCTAACTCTGCGCACACAGTCGCCAAAACCTTTGAAAATCTGGTCAGTGAGCGGCTCCTGGGCCCGCTCCCAATACGTAAAGCCAAGCATACGCCGAAAACCCGCACCGAACAATCGCTGGACTATGGGGGGCGAACCCACAATACGCAGCATACCTTGGTCGGTGACCGAAACACCATCAACTAAGACAGGCACAGCCTTCCCCAGCCAGGTCGGAGCATACCGCTTTACGTCGGCGTATGACAATCCATCCACCAGCATTAAGATAACCGTGTCGCCCGTGGGCTGCTTCACTATCTCATCTGCGACTTGCGACTGACACAGCACATACCTTTGGATAAATTCGTAACGTCTCAGCAGCACCCTGTTAAGTTCCGTTGTCAGCGGGTCGTGGTCACAGAATATTGCAGGCAGACGATGCCGGAACTCGCTCTTTACTTGAGTGCAAAGCATCGGCCTTGTCGGCTGCAGTTCAGGTGAATCCAGTCGGGCGATTAGCTCCCAGACGTCCCCGAAAACAACGACTTCTTTGGGTAGTAACGCCAGTAAAAGCGGGTGGATTTCCGCCATCACAGGCGTCTGTCTCAGCATCTCCCGGAGCCATTCCAAATCAACCTTTTGCACCGGCTCACTCCCGCTTATACACTTCAAGTTCAAGGTGTCCTTTACGATACAAGCCCAGCAAGAGCCGAAAGAGATTCTCAAGTGATAGATTGCCTGACCTCACCTGCCGCCGGAGATTCTCGAGGCTGCACCGTTGACGGGACAATACTTGGAGAACGCCTTTTTCTTCCTCGGATGGCTCTTCTTTCTGGGTGCGCATCCGCCCTAACTTTTCCTGTACGCCGCGCAACGTGTCACGAATTTTTTCCAAGTCGCCACAGTAGCGCTGAAATTCGGCCCAATCTTTGACCAGTCCCAGGTTGAGCGAACCCCCTGCGGTAGCTAATTCACGCACCACCTGCTCAGCGTGGAGGCGCTCCTCACTTGCGTTGATCCCGCGCTCGTTGATAAGGTACTCGATCTCGCTTTGCACTTGCTGGGCAATGCCATCCTGTTCCCTAACCCAGTCCCTCAGTTTGCGAAGTACGTCTTGATAGAGCAGCTGATAAGACTGCTCTGGGTCTTCCGGGTCAAAAGTGGCTTGGACCATTCGTTGCGTCAGGAACTTGGCCAGCCCGCGCTCATAATCCTCCTTACACTGTTGGAACTCATTTCGCTTCCGGTTCTCCTCGTTCCTTATCTCCGCTTCCACATCGTTCACCTGTATTTCAAACTGCTCCCAGTCAAGAAGCGCCTCTATCCGTCTTTCGGCAAAGTCCTCCATGATTTTAGTAGTCACGTCGTCAAGCCGTTCTCGCAACGAACTCTCGGGATCGAGGCGCTCCCGGAGAGCGCTTGCCTTCGCGACCACCACGCGCCAACACTGTAAGCCGTTGAGATAGCGACGCAAGCTTTCGATCTTACCTTCGAGATTCTCTTTCAAACGATCCAACTCTTTGTGTGTCTCCACCACCTTGTTAAGTTCATGTACATCAGTTACCGTAGGTGCCTGGGTATGCAAGCCAGCTGCTTTCTCCGCCAACTTCAGCCACTTATTTTGGAGGTCCCTGTACCAACTGCGCAAACGCTTGCGGTTGTCGTCCACCAGGCGCACAAAATCGACGCTGCCGTTGACCGGCGACTCGAGTTCGGTCGGTGTAAGCTCTCCGCGCCGACGTTGCAACTCACCCTCTAACCCTGAGAGCACATTAGCGAGTTGACGCGCCTTGCCTTTAATGAATTCCTCAAGCCGCACCTCGAGTTCATGCAGCTTACGCTGGGCAGCGTCTAAGGCGACTTCGTCTTGGAGGGTCCGGAGATACTCCCGAGCCTCTTGGAGCATCTGTGCGTAGTCACGCACTTCGTCTCCGAAATATTCACCCAGGGAGCGCAGTCTCACTTCCAAGTTCTGTGCTTGGTATGCCAGCTCGTTGGCGTCCACGGCACCGGTAAACTCGTGAATGGTATCGTCCGACCCACGTTCTACATACTGGCGCAGAATGAGCAGTTCCACTGCTTCGTCGACTTCTTCAGACAAATAGCCGTACCTACGTCCGATCTCTTTCAGACGTCCGACCCGGATGCTTTTGCCCCTTCTGGCCTGCCCACTGTAAGAGACGCTCCTCTCTTCGCCCTCGTTCTTCAATGCGGTGCGAAGAAGTTCTTCCAGCGGGTGCTCCAAAAAAGTCACCTCGGCTTCACTTTCCTCCCCACGGCCTCTACCCCAATGCACCTTCAGCAAGCCCATATCTCTGAGAGTCCGCGAAGTTGATTCAAAAACCGTATGTGTCCAGCCGAAAGCCTGGGCAACCTGCCTTTTGGTTGCGGCAAAGGGCACACGACCTCGACGCTCACCCAACGGCCTCCTACTTAATGCATCACGGTACCGGCGAAGAAGATTCTTCCATTCCCTGGTTACCTTTAAGGACCTATAACTCGGATAAAGCTCACCACATTTCGCCTCAAAGACAGACTCGACGAGCCGCTGGCCCGCACCGGAGACCCGCACGCCAGTTACTGTCACCCTGGTCTGATCCTCTGCGTCAGGCAGCAAGAGTTGTAGCACAAACCGGTGTAGCATACCGCGACGTGCCTCGATCATCTGCCGGTTGGCCTCACTCGTGTCAGGATGCTCCTCAAGCCAGCCCCACATCCGCATGGATAGCCCCAAAAGCACTTGCGCAGAGGTACGCTCAGGGGACATGATATCATGAAGGAAAGTCAAGTCGGGGGGAAACTGGCGCCCGAAGGTACGCTTTAGGTTCAGGTGGAAGTCCACACGGCGGTCTTGATTAGCACTTACCACGCGTGCCGGCCGGTTTTCGGCGTCAGGCTCCCCAGGCACTTCAAGGAAAAAGCGAAAATCCAAATCGATGTCTTCCGGCGGCAGAAAACGCGATAGCCCATCTGCATTGGTGCTCACGGAAACGCATACCTTACGGTTAGGAAAACGAGAAACGAGGCGTTCAAAGGCGCCGTCGAGTACGCAGTAAGCGATACCGGAATTTTCAATGCGTCGGTCTGCGTGACCGCCAAAACCTGCATACTGACCTGGTGAGCGCTGCGGGAAAAGCAGCGGCAGAATCTCTTGAACGAATCCTGTAGCCGCCAGCCTCTCCTTGGTTTGCTCAGACCAAACCTGGTGCCACCGGCGTCTGAAGTCACGGACGATCTCTTCCAGCAGCGGGCGAGGAGGACCATCCAACCCCAGGCGAACGAGAGCGTAGCCCTCGGTCAACTGGGTGAGGTGCTCGCCTAACCATAGCTCTTTATGAGCAAGATCTTCAATTACCTGATATAACTCCCCGGCCTTTGCTTGATCTACGCCACGAGGGAACGCAGTGAGCAGCTTCACCGCTTGTTGCCGGCGGACGTCACCCTGTACAGACGGATGTGCCAAGAGGCTCTGCAATGCCCCCGTGACTTTTGCTTCCCGGCCTTCAAAAACAATGTGTCCCTGGAGGTAGTCATCCATTAAGTCAATTGGCGTGTAAGGAACGCCGCTTTCCTGGTATCGCTGAGCGATGCGCTTGAATGCGCTGATGACCGTGCGAGGCCCATTGCTCAAGTCTTTTCGCTCACACAACTGTCCCAATGCTTCCAGGGTGCGCTCTTCAACCGCCCGCTTTATCCTTTCTCCCCCGAAACGGTCGCAGAGGTATTCCCACAGTTCCTTGGGGAAACCACTACCGTAGGCGTCCTCCAAGCGCAACGCAGCACCGCGCTCGCGCATCCGCTGCATGATGTCGCCCGCCTGTTCTTCGATAGCCGTTTCTGTAGGGTTCACAGGCATCGCAAGCATGAACCCGAGCGGCGTTTCCGCCAACGCCCTTACACCCTTGACCAGCTCACTCAGGGTCTGAACAGCATCACGTGCACCTGCATCTTCGGTGCGGATAAATTCTTGGCTCTCATCGGCGAAAACAACAAGCCCTTTGAAGCCAGCCTCTAATGCTATACCAGCGGCCTCCCGGAGGAAGTCCAACAGCGCCTCCGCGGTGGTGACATCCTTGTAACGTCTGATATACTCGTCTACGATCCTCCGGGCTTTGGCTTCTGAGATACCCTCCCTGCGCGCTATCGCCTCCACCAGTTCTTCTGTCGAGCGAACATTATGACGTTGGTAAGCCTCTTCTAACCTTCGAATAAGTGAAGGATATGTCTGTTCCAATTGATAGGCCAACCAGCCGTAGGTTGCTTGCATGACGTCCTTCAGTTGCCGAAACAAAAACGGCGGCACGGCGACCAACTCACTATCCAGACACCGCTTCCAAAGATAGACCGCCGTTGCCGTCTTGCCGTAACCAAAGTCGGCCGACAGATAGCCCGTAATCGAACGGCCATCCTGGAGGGCGTGAATCAGCCGCTGTTCTAAACGCTTGACTGCTTCTATACGGAAATAACTCTCCGCGTAGGGCTCGTAGCGGGTACGAACGGCCTCAGGTTCTCGCTCCACGTCTTGCGCCCGTGCAGTATCCACAATCGCCCGTAAGCGCTCGATCTGTTCCCAAAGTCTTGGCACCAGTAAAACCCCCCTCATTGACCCAGATCCAAAGGACTCACTAAATCCCACAGATTTCGGGGCGCATCACTGTAGGGCACAACGCCCACGCCACGTAGATTCGCAACCACATGCTCAATATCCTCACGGTTCAAGACCAGTTCAACGGTTGATACCTGCTCCTCTACAGGCTCACGCGTCACCAACAGGATCTTACTGTAGCCGATGTTGCGGGAGATTCGTAGCACATCCCGCACCTCCCTCCTTCGCCACCCAAGGTTATCCACGACAACAGTGCGTAACAACAATGAAGATGCTACGTCTTGCGGACGCGACGCGTAGACAGCCAATCCTTGCTTCCACAGCACCCAACACAAAAACGTCTTGCCGACGCCGTGGTGGCCCCACAGATTGACTTCATCTAAGAATTTGAGCCGTTCACACAGTTGGTGATAAGCTCTCCGTTGACTTGGTGTCAACCAGTCCAGGCTCGCGTTTTTCCGAATGCGGTTCAACACGTCTACGAACCGATTCATGAGCACACATCCTCGGGAAGGCTTGGCACCTCACAGGGCCGGGTCAACAATATCCACTGTCCGAAGCCACCCTCCGTACCGAAGTCAAAAACACCTCCACGGTCATAATCGCTCCTATTTTTCGTATACAGCAGCACATTGTGGAGTCCGGACGGGTCCAGGATACAGAGCTTGCACAGCCGCTCAACACGTTCAGGCGTGAGGAACAGACGAACACCGTAAGGCTTTCCTTCAAAACGATATAGGAAGTCCACGGCCCACAGAAAGGTAGCTGGCTCACAGTAAAAACGGCGACTGAATGAAACCGAATTCGCCCTCCCCAAGGGTCTGACCACCTGAGGCGAGAGCGCACCAAGCCAGTTTAGCGCCCCCCTCACGCTATTGATGCTGAAGGCGATTCTATCCTCTGGTATTCCGAGTGTCTGCTGTGCCTCCTGCACCACATGTCCTACCAGTTGCGCCTTCGCTCTGCCATCTAACACCGAACTCCCGGTTGCCCATAAAGTGTCCGCCACCGTAGCGTACGCCCAAGAGAACGCTTTTGTGTTGTCCAAGAGGTGCCCCGTATACAGAAGATGATGTATTGCTTCCGGAAACAGCGGATGTTGCGCCAAGCAATGGCAGCGCAACCCTAAATTGGTAAGTCTACAACCTCTGCTATCAAGCATTCCTAACTGGCGAATAAAAGGAAACATTCGCTTTGGCAGTGAATCCTCCTTGATACCAAGTTCCCTCGCTATTTGCAGGATATTCCCACCAGTTGCCACTCCGCTAAGTATCTTTGCCAGCTTCGGCGGGTCAATGTTATGTTGGATGTGCAGTACGACCCTTGGCATTTGAGTCTAGCCCTCCCGTTGGAGTTTTTCCACGCATTCCATGGTCACCACCAAATTGTGCATCACACGGTGCAACCGCGAATCGCGTAACCAGAAAAGTTCTCGACAGAACTGACAGCTGTGTCCATCTGCCGCAAGACAGTTCGCCACCCGTGAAAGCGTGGAATTAATACGTCTCGTGTAGCAAACGCGTAAGCTCCTGGTTGACGTAAAAACATAGCCAAACCCTCCGCCTTTCCACCAACCAGCACTGTCAAAACTATCCGGCACTATGTTAGCCTCAGCAAGGCGGGTCAAGTAATTGGGGCTGCCAATGCCAAAAACGTGCAGGCGCAAACCGTACTCGTGAGCAACACCTTGAGCCATTCCCAAAAGCCCCAGACTCTTTTGGGAAACCATGTTCACTGACCCGCCCGGACCAGAGGTCCCAAAGCTGCCAAAAGCAACGTACCCTATACCCATACGTGTGTACTCCGAGATGCAGCGGTGAATCTGCTCCTCAGTCCGGCCGTGTATTACCCCTATTGCCTTTTCCACAAATTTTCCGGGCATCATCCGCACGAATAGCCGCGCGAAGCCAATGGTCTCACGCACCTTGAACTCTACCTCTTGGTCGCTGTCAGCTGAACGTGGCACATGGTCAGGCAACACATACCAGTCTGCCCAATCGTTTTCCCGGTAAAAACGGAGTAAACGATCAAACAACTCTTCGTAACTTGTCTTTCCCATCTGCACGTGATAGCCTCCGCTGTCGAACATTACAACGCCGTCTCGCTCTTCCTTAAGCCGGCAAATCAACTTGGCAGCCGCGTTGGTCGAAAACAGAGGCGTAAAAACCATGTGCCTGAAGGGATCGCGCGGATCACCGCTGGCGTCCCAAAGGCGAACTACTCTCCGGATCTTAGGTGCCTCACTGGTTAGACTAACGAAAAAACAAGGCCTGCCGTGTTCTTTGAGCAAGGGCAGGCGTTTTTCCCACACGGCCAATGCGCGGTGTTTACCATCTTCAACCATGGTACGGACAAACCCAAGACGCGCGTAAAACCCGTTGGCAGGGAGATCAACTGGACATTTAAGCCGGAGCGCTTCGATCTTTTCCTTCCGCGCTTCGTTGGTGACAGCGTCTACTAAGATTCGTCCTAAGCCTCTTCCACGCCAGTTGGGATGGACAGCAATCTCATAAATACTCACGTGCCCCTGACGAGTGCAGCAAAAGTGGACAAACCCGAGAATGGACCGGTCTTCCCTCTTCCTTGCCACGATCATTCGTCCTTGTGAGATGGCCTTTTCTAAGGTGGCTCTGCGGACAAATCCAAGTTCGTTCTTGTAACAATCGGCGATGGCTTTAGCAGCCGCCAGGTCCTGGCCGTCTGCCAAGTTAACCAAGTAAGAATGCTCCTCCCTCACAGCTTTAGCCCCTCGCATTTCTGAGTTTTAGATTGTCAACCCGACACTCAGCCGTCTGCGTGTCGTGCTGCCAATCCTTTACACAGTCCACAAACATTTTCACTGTTTGCTACCTGATCATTGACCACTTTGACTTCTGTTAATTCGCCACCTATCGCCGTTTTCCTGCCGAAATTTGACAAAGCCAGCAGCGAATGATACGGAGGGACCGCAGATGTGGCATTGCATATTTTCAAAACTGGCGCTGGCCCGACAGCAGTCTCTTGTTGTAAGAACTGGCTGCCAGCGCAGCCCAGATCACGCAGATAGGCCAGGTGACCACAAGGCCCAGGCCGAAGGTCAAAAGCCCGACCAGGGCTGAGACCACAAACATTATGAGGCCTCCCCAGATCGTGGAGTAGAGCATCCCCAGCGGCCCCAAAAGCACCGTCAAAATGATTGAGACGCCCACGCTCTTGGTCGGCATTACGATTACCTTCTGTGGTTGCTCGTTGGTCACGGTTTTTCCCCCTCCTTTAACAACTTCATCTGACTGCGCATACCAAATCAAAAAATGCTTCAGATTTTTCATCCGTTGTTCGTCAAACGTGCTGTCACGCTGTTTGGTGCCACGGCCGACCGAACAAGACTTCGCCAAAAAACGCCAACACCCTCTTCCGGCAAGACCGGTCGACAACATAGCAGTTCCGTGAAACACTCCTTCCGTACGCCCCATTACCACCTTTTCCATTCGACCGCTACTCACGTCGACTCCCGCCTTCGCCCTCGGCCGCGTACGCCCGGCAGACACCCTCAGGTATCGCCGTCCCACCTCCAGCCGGTGAAGCGGCTGCCCCGGCCCATCTCCTTCGCTGCCCGGGCAACAGCGAGGTTGGCAACATTGCCCCGCGGCACAGCCGAACGGGAAACGGCCAGCCGGACGTCCTTCCAGAAGCGATCATCAACGGGCACGGAGATGTACTTCAGGCCGCCGGCGGGCAGGGGCAGGAGCCCAAACACGCCGACCCGGGGGAAGACCCACCTGGCGGACTCAAACTCGCCCTCCCTACCGTGACACTTCGCGATATGTAACGCAAAGACCATTAACGCCTCCGGCCGTCCCTCGGGCACCGGCAAACCCGCCAGGCAGTATTCGCGCAAGTGCTCCAAAAGACAGAACACGCACGCCTCGCCGTTCTCAAAGACCAGAGCTTCAGCCAGGTCGCACGTGTACCAGACCGCCACACCCAACAAGGGCTCAAGACATTCCTGGAAGGCGCGCATTTCGGCCTCGAAGGCGTTGCAAATGGCGTCCGTCAGTGCGTCGCAGTTGCTCGTCCGCACGGCCTTCTTCAGCCCCGAAAGCTCGCGGCGTACACAGTCCAGTTGCCGGTAAGCCAATTTCTCAGCGGCCTGCATCGCAAGCTGTGATAAGACCTTCTCTCTCATCCGTTCCATCCTCCCTTCTTGTTTGTTACAAAGGCCTCAGGCAAGATCAAGGCAGCCTTCCCCAACCGACGGCCTCCCAAACGGTATCCGCCTCCAAGAAATGGGGCGTGTCCCCGACGATGGCGCAGGGGGTGTCACGGCGACCATAAAGACACGCCAGCAGGATCCACCTCTTCCACGATCACGCTCAGATCCTGCGACAACACACAGAAGGACGCGGACGGAAAGTCGGAGCGGAGATCCTGTAACTGAGACTCACGGCAGACAACGGTCACGGTGCGCCTCTCCATCAGGGCGGCATACCTCAGGTAATCACCCAATAGAGCCCGCTTCAATACGTCCTCAAACACAAGCACGCAGACGAGGTTACCGGACCAGTCCCAATCTGCAAAAACCTTCGTGGACGGACACGCGCCGGGGAAACGCTGCTCAAGCAAGCTTGCGAACGCGGGACTGTAACGCTTACCGAGGAGGGAAGCACCGAAAGGATGCTGCATAACGATTACCTCTTTCATGCCCCGCCACAGCGTCCTCCACTCCTGCCGCTCGGGCGGCGTCAACAGTAAGCTCCGCACACGGGGGTTACGGCACACTACCAGGACCCGATCCAGTTGACTAACTGCCGCCAGCATCTTCATCTCTTCCCGGAGCCGCCCAACCGCCACGTAGAGCTTCTTTCCAGAGAGGACATAAAGAGCATAACTGCAGCCGCACCCGGTCAGAACACCGCTCAGGAAGGACGTGCGGTTGAGATTGATACGTTCCTTGACTTTTGTCTTCGGCACAAAGCGCCAACCGGGGAGTCGATTGACGACCGCTGCAACAACGTCCGCTTTTTTGCACTGCTGTCCCAGCCAAAGCCGGGGAGCTTTACTGCCCACACGGCGCTGGCCTTCTCGTGTGAGACGATAGTACTTCCCCTGTCGCTGGAGCAGACCCCGTCGGCACATCCTCTTTAGAACAGCGTAATGGTACTTGGCAGTGCCCAACAATTCCCCCAGCCGCACGGCTGTCACTGCACCGAAAGTCGCTATGTATTCCAGAACAACCTGTTCTCTGGCGCGCGGTTTTTCGCGATCAAACGCTCTCATGAACCTTGTCTTGCCATCGGCCAGCGTTGCAAGCCCGCGGGGAGTCACTGCCACAGTGCGTGTTCTCACAGACCTGTACACTTTTACAAACTCCTCCCGGGCCAGCCGCCGGATGCGCTTATAACCGTATCCTTGGCCGTATACCGACAACACCTCTTTCAGCAGACACGGCCCCGCACGGGCAAGTTTTTCAAGTAACTCTCGATCACGCTCCGTAAGCACCAGTGACACGGCCCACCACCTCCTTGGTCTAAAGCCCAACCGGCCGGTCTCAGGCCGCGTTGCGCTTCCCATGCAAACTGCGCCAATCAACACGCCATACACTTCTGCAAATCGCTTTTGTACCGTATTTCCTTTTTTCTGTGTTGGGCACTCCTCTTTTTCCTATGTCCTCCTGATTTCTCACATCTTGTACACCTGTGGTTTTTTGCTATTGTCCAGCCACGCGGGTTTTCCACAGTGGTCTACTCGAGCCTTCTCTTTTTTTTTATCACTGTCCTAAAAAAGCGTGTATCCGCTTTGTCAGATTCTGGCACACATCGGCAGGAGCCTCGGCTATGTATACCTCGGTACGTGGGTTCTCCCGGTCGACCGCTCCTATGACCGCAAACAGCATATTCTGATGGGTGTCGTCTCCGCATAGCAGCGTGTACCGCACCCCGTCGAGGATGTACTTGTAGACGACGTTATCCGGATCCCACCTGGGTCTCGGCCGGTATGGCACGATCACACAAAACGCCCGCGTGAAGCGCGGTACAGTACTCAGCGTTCCAACCGCCTGAGCGACCAGAGTTGTCCAGTGCAGCCGCATCTTCGGGCTTCTCACGTCGCTGATGACCGGAAGATAGTCGCCAAGGACCAGACGAACCACGCCTCCTTCCACGTGTGCCTCCGCCCGAGGCAAACAGTCCAGATGCTCAGGTAGCCTTCCCTCTTGCTGCTCTGTCATTATCAAATCCAGCAGTGTCAGCCGTAGTTCTTCCACGCACAGATATGACTGCTTTACAGTTTCATGCATCGCGTCATCCTCCTTTCAAATACTGTTTTGCGTAAATCCCTGAAGCTTCGAATGCACAATAAAGTGCACAAACGCTGTGAAATTAGACGGACTGAACGATATTCAAAGAAATGAGCACCGGCCGGGAAGGCTTGATTTTACTGTACTTGATGAACTGAGTGATACTGAACAACACTACCTTAAACGAACGAAGTTTTACTCACATTCAAGAGGTCGCAGGTTCAAAACCTGCCGCGCCCACCATTTCAGAGGTCAGAGGCAAGAGGTCAGAGGCCGGACCTCGTAGGAAATCGCAAACAGCGATTTCCTCTTCATCTTGGAGGTCAGAGGCAAGAGGTTAGA
>DTYU01000020.1 GCA_012961725.1 Desulfotomaculum sp. | reverse complement strand
GCTTATTTCCATGGGCGCCGTCGGTCTTTTAAACACCGCCACGGGCGGCATTCGCAACCCGGAAAACACTTACACCACCATTGGTGCGGGGGCGCGCGCGATCGCAACGAAGTCCGGGAGGCGTGCCTATGAAGCCGATGAGCGGCTGTCACAGGGTATCTGCGCCGGGGAGGAGTTTTTCCAGCGCACCGGGGCTGCGGTAGCACCGGGAAATGTGGTGGTTATAGAGATTGCGCATTTGAACAGGAAGAACGCCGCAGTTGACCATCCGGTGCGGCCTGGTGCTTTGGGGGAAGCACTGAGAGCCGCGGGACTGAAGACGGCCTGTCTTGGAAACGCAGACTGGCATGAGCGCCCGGCGCGGCAGGTAGCTACAATCGCAATGGACCAGCGGGGTCTGGTTGATGCGGGTTATGTCAGCAGGGAACTCTTACTGCGGGACCCTCTTTTTCCGGGCGGCTTCCGCACCGATTATGATGTTCTCTGGAGAAAATGGGAGGCGTTGGGCGGCACCGACTTCGTCGTTATAGAACTCGGTGACACCTCCCGTCTGGATGAGGCTCAAGAGGAGATTACGGATTACATCTTCCTCAAGCGCCGGGACGAGAGCTTACAGCGCGCAGACCGCTTCTTAGGGAAGATATTGGGCGATCTTGACCTGCGGCGCGACCTGCTCATGGTGGTTTCGCCGACCCCCTCAAAATCGGCCCTCCAATCGGGTGACTGGTTTACCCCGGTGGTCATTGCAGGGCGCGGCGTGCAGCCGGGCACGGTACTGACATCTCCTTCGACCAGGCGTCCGGGCATTGTAACAAACACCGATCTTGCGCCGACCGTCTTGAGACACTTCGGCATAAGCACACCGAACACGATGTCGGGGAGGCCGGTCTCGGATGTAGAACTGTCCGCTCAGTTATCTTACTTGAAAACCTTGCACGAAAAAGCGCTTTTCGTGCACAACTTCAGGGCGCCGGTGATTAAGGGTTACCTCATTTACACCATTATCTTCATACTGGGAGCGGTACTCTTCATCCTATTGAGGGAGCATCATTGGGCCCGAAGGCTGAGAATCCCTCAGTTCGTAGTCAGTATCATGTGTGTGCCGCTGTCCTGCCTCATTCTTCCGGTGCTGGGAACGCGTTTGCCGCTCCTCTACTTAGCTGGGATTATTGCCGTAACCGCTGCCGTAACAATGGTGACCCTATACCTTGAGCGACGCCGCAGCCTTGCAGGTTTTCTTTTTCTTTCCGTGGCAACCGCAGGTCTGATCGTTGCCGATCTCTTCCTGGGCGGTACATTGATGAAAGAGTCGATCCTCAGTTACGATGCGATGAGTGGTGCGCGGTTCTATGGCATCGGCAACGAATACATGGGGGTGTTGATAAGCGCCGCCATTTTTTCAGCCGCTTGTGCATTGAGCCTGCGGCCTTCTCCCGCAATGAAAGCAGGGGCCGCCCTTTTCGGGCTCGCAGTGATAGTTAGCCTCGGCGCGCCCGGCCTTGGTGCCAATTTCGGCGGTCTGCTGACGGCTTGTGTGGCCTTTCCCGTTGCGTTTCTTGCCTTTGCCGGTGTCAGGTTCAGGCTGCGCAGCGCGGCATTCGCCTGTGCGGTCATGCTCCTGCTCCCGCTGCTTCTTGTCGCCGTTGACCTTTTCAGGGAACCGGGCGTACAGTCACACATAGGCAGGAGTCTCCTGCTGGTCGTCCAGGAGCCCGCAGCGGCCTTCGATATTATCAAACGCAAAATGGCGATGAACATCAAACTCTTGAAATATACCATTTGGTCGCGCGTCCTTTTGGCCGGGATAGGCGGGCTTCTGCTGCTTTCCTACCGGCCGGTCGGGATAATGCGGGAGTTAAAACACTGCTATCCGTATCTGTTCACCGGCTTCATGGGTATAGTCGTGACCGCGGCGGCGGCCTTTCTCTTTAACGATTCAGGTACCGTTGCGGCGGCGACGGCAACCGTCTTCGGCATCCCGCCGCTTCTGTACATCTTGTTAAGTGAGAATTAAACAGCACTCGTCAACAAGCCGGGTGCAAAATTTTGTTGACAACAGGGGGGGATGTGTTAAAATTGTGATGATTGGAATTGGCCCTGCGCTCAGCCCGGCGCGCGAAGTCGGGCGCTGGATCCTCCGGGGTGGTTGAGTACGGGTGGGTTCCATTAATATTTTAAAAGGGGGAGATAACCACAATGAAGCTGTTGGGTCGGCATGTCCTGGCCGAGATTTACGGATGTGATTTCGACATTTTGGATGACGTCGGGCTGGTCGAAAGAATCATGGTCAATGCCGCACTCGATGCAGGCGCAGAGGTAAGGGAGTATGTCTTTCACAAGTTCAGTCCCCAAGGAGTAAGCGGGGTAGTGGTTATCGCTGAATCGCATCTTGCGATTCACACCTGGCCGGAATTAGGTTGCGCGGCGGTTGATGTCTTTACATGCGGCGAGAAGGTCGATCCCTGGGAAGCTTGCAACTACCTTGCAAAAGGGTTCAACGCCAAGAGGGTGGTAGCAAACGAGCAAAAACGAGGGATAATTTCGGAGACTCCTAAGCAGGCAGCCCAGGCAGTCTAACAAGGAGGGGTTTTTATTAGTACGGGCTTAAAAGAGGAAAAGGAGTCGACTTAGGCCTTGCAAACGAAAGGAAACGTTGCAAGGCCGATTTGTTTTCACCATCGCCCGGGCTAACCGGGACTTCTTGCGGGCGGTGGTCGCCACTGCCGGAGGGTTGAATAGCTTTTAAGGAGGTCGAATGCTTTGACGCGTGAGGAAGCACTCGCACTGCTTAAACGGCAATTGAAAAACAAGAACCTGCAGAAACACTGCCTGGCGACCGAAGCGGTGATGCGGCGTTTGGCCCGTCGTCTCGGCCAGGACGAGGAGCTTTGGGGGATGGCCGGTCTGTTGCACGACATCGATTATGACCTGACACGGGATGACCCGGCTAAGCACTCCTTGGAAGGGGCGCGTATCCTTGAGGAGGCGGGTCTCCCGCAAGAGGTGGTACAGGCCGTTAAGGTGCACAACGAACGCCACGGCCTGCCGCGGGAGAGCATGCTGGAGAAGGCCCTTTTTGCCGCCGACCCGCTGACCGGCTTCGTGGTGGCCGCGGCCCTGATCAGGCCGGAGAAGCGCTTGGCGGCGGTAGACGTCCCCTTTTTGCT
>DTYU01000019.1 GCA_012961725.1 Desulfotomaculum sp. | reverse complement strand
TCGAGCCCTGCGCCCTTCAAGATGATGCCCCGCAGGACCTCGAGAAAATAGGTGAGCGGGATGAGGTTCCCGAGCCAGGAGGCCGCGGCCGGCATCGCCGGCAAGGGGGATGGTCCTGCCGCTCTTATCAATCGCTGTCAGCATGAGTTTGCGGGAGTGCGCGCGGGCGATAAGCTCCCCTGCTTGAAGCACCGTACGGGCAGTAGTCGGTTCACTGCCGTCGATAATAGGCTGCACGGGCGCCACATCTCCCCTCGCAAGGCTCCGGGCGTATCCGGCGGGGATGACTATGGCGGCCTTTACTTTCCCGCCCGTAATGAGTTTTTCGACGTCCCGGCGGGATAGCGGATAAGCGGTGACGTTGAAGTAGCCGGAGGCAGAAAACGCCGTGACCAGTTCTCTGCTGGCCTTAGTGCGGTCGGCGTCTAAGACCGCGGTCTTTATCTCGTCAACGTCGGTGGTCACGGCGTACCCGAAGAGAAAGAGCATCGCCACCGGCAACACGAAACTTATGACCAAGCTGGGCCGGTCTCTTCTTATGTGGAGGGCCTCTTTTTTAGCCACCGCCCACAGACGCATGAGGCTCATCTATATCCTTGCCTTTCTTTTTCATCGCGAGGATGAACAATTCGCCTCCAGATCAAGGCTCCGGCGTACCAGCGAGACAAAGACATCCTCAAGCAGAAGCGCCCCTGCCGCCGCTTTCAGTTCTTGAGGGGGCCCGAGCGCCAGCAACCGGCCGCGGTACATGATGGCCACCCGGTGGCACTGCTGCTCTGCTTCGTCCATGTAGTGAGTCGTCACCAGGACAGTGGCGCCCGTTGCTACCAGGCCCCGCAGGATTTCCCAGAACTCGCGCCGCGAAACGGGGTCCACCCCGGCGGTCGGCTCGTCAAGGACCAGCACCCGCGGCCGGTGCACCAGCGCACACGCCAGCGCCACCCGCTGTTTCCAGCCGCCGGAGAGCGTGTGTACCAGCGCACCGATCTGCTCTCCCAGCCCGATGGCTTGAGCCGCCGCCGCGATCGCCTCCTCCTGTTGCCGCCGCGGTACGGTGTAAATCCCAGTGAAAAACTCTAAATTCTCCCTCACGGTAAGGTCCTC
Source organism: Desulfotomaculum sp. (assembly GCA_012961725.1). Lineage (GTDB taxonomy): Bacteria > Bacillota > Desulfotomaculia > Desulfotomaculales > Ammonificaceae > DTYU01. The sequence goes on along the minus strand of DTYU01000019.1, from coordinate 10,432 downwards.
GTAAAGGCTGAACCGCTGGGAGACGTAGCCGATGCTCCGCTTGATGCGCTCCGCCTCCCGGGAGATGTCGTATCCCAACACCTCACCCCGTCCGGCGGAGGGCCGCAGGATGCCGCAAAGCATCCTCACCGTCGTCGATTTCCCCGAGCCGTTCGGCCCGAGGAGGCCGAAGATCTCCCCCTCCTCCACTGTAAAGCTGATGTGATCTACCGCCGCCTCAAGCGTGCGGATCTCCTCCCTCGTGGCACCCGCCTCGACTAAATCGAGCTGTGCCCGTGCCGCCGCAGTCGCGGCCCTGCGCGCCGCAAGCTGCTCCGCCGCACTCTGCCGCGCGTCACGTGCCGCATCCGCCCGTTGCGCCGCAACGGCCTCGTATCTCACGAGCTCCTCCAGCCGCGCAAGCTCCCTTTCCGCCGCCGCCAAGGCGATTTCCGCCTGCTGCTCGAGTGCCTCTGCTTGGTAGACCGCAGCCCGCGCCGCACGGATCTGCTGCTCCCGCGAGCCTGCCTTCATCTCCGCCAAGCGCGCCTGGGCAGCCGCCAAGGCCGCCTCGGCCTGACGGAGTTCGAGCCGCGCGGCAGCAGGGTCAAGCCGCGCCAGCACCATCCCCGGTTCTACCCGGTCGCCCTCCGCGGCTTCAACCCGCTCCACCCGGCCGCTCGTTTCAAAAGCCACGCGAATTTCCTTGGCTTCCACATAGCCGAAGGCGGCGATACCCTCTTCCGCCGCACGGTACACCGAAAAGTAATAATACGCACCCAAAGCGCCGACTACCAGCACAAAGAGCAAGAGAAGCACTGCCTTTTTTCTCTTAGCCACGGCCCCTCACCCCGTCCAAATAGATGGAGATTATGGTGTCAAGCACCGCTTCGTCGTCAAACCGGAGGTACTTGTCGCCCCCAAGGAACTCACTCCACACCACAAAGATGCCGAGCATCCCCATCAGGCACCGGACGGCGATCTGGGGATTAACCGGGCGCAGGCTGCCCCGCGCCTGCTCTTCCCGGAAAAAGGCCTCCGCCGCAGTGGCAGCTCTAAGCACCACCTCGTCGATAAACCTGTCGCGCAGGTCCTCGCGGAAAAGGGCTTCCGCAAAAAAGATTTTCAGAAGCGGGGCGTTTTCCCGAAACAGGGCAAGCCGGTTGCGGAGGACGTCCCTTAGAATCTCCTCGACAGGCCGATTCTCAGATCTTTTCCAAACGGCGGTCAGGGGTTCTGTCAAGACACTGGCCACGAGATCTATCAGCAGCGCCTGCTTGGTTTCAAAGTGCCGGAAAATCGTCCCCTCCGCCACCCCGGCCTCGCGGGCGATCTCTGCCGTCGTGCTCCGCTCGAAACCCTTTCTTGCGAAGACCCTGCCGGCCGCCTGGAGGATCTCCCGGCGCCGCTCTGCCGCGCTTACCGATCTCTTCAAGCCAATCTGCCTCCTGAGTGAGTGCTCACTCATATTTTATCCGGTTCTATCTCCTGGCCGCAAGACCTAAAATGCGTCCGTTCGTTTCTGTTAAGGCTATCGCATGTTACAAGGAGAGCTCCCGCGGCGGTGCCTGAAGGATCTGCGCAAGCACAAAGAGCGGGGCCGTCCAGACAGAAGCAGCCCCTTTTGTTTACATACCGCTCCAAAAAGTGCGTCTATAACGGTCTTACAGCGCCGAAATCGATAATTCTTTATCCACTAAGGGAGGCCCCGGGAAGGACCTCGGGCCCGCCGAATGCGCTCCAAGCCGCCAAGGTAAGGCCTTAAGACCTCGGGGATCGTGACAGATCCGTCCTCTTCCTGGTAGTTTTCCAAGATCGCCGCCACGGTGCGCCCCACCGCGAGACCCGAACCGTTAAGGGTGTGCACGAATTCCGCTTTTGCTCTTGGATACGGGCGGTAGCGGATGTTTGCACGCCTCGCCTGGTAATCGGTAAAGTTCGAGCAGGAGGAGATTTCCTTGTATTCCCCAAAAGCCGGGAGCCAAACCTCTATGTCGTATGTTTTCGCCGCCGCAAAGCCCAGGTCGCCGGTACACAGCACCACCACGCGGTAAGGAAGGCCCAGCCGCCTGAGCACCTCCTCTGCGTCCCGCAGCAGCTTTTCCAACTCTTCGTCAGAGTCCTCCGGGCGGCAGAACTTGACCAGCTCCACCTTGTTAAACTGGTGCAGCCGAACAAGACCCCGCGTCTCCCTGCCAGCCGCACCCGCCTCAGCGCGGAAGCAGGCGCTGTAGGCCGCATACTTCAGCGGCAGGACACTGCCGTCAAGGATCTCCTCCCGGTGGTAGTTGGTAACCGGCACCTCTGCAGTAGGAATAAGGTAGTAGTCCTTTCCTTCTATTTTGAAGATCTCCTCGCTAAACTTCGGCAGCTGTCCGGTACCGGTCATGCTGTCGGCATTAACCAAATAAGGCGGGAAGAGCTCCGTGTACCCGTGTTCCCTCGTGTGGAGGTCCAGCATGAAGCTGATGACCGCCCGCTCGAGGGCAGAGCCGGCACCCCGATAGAAGGCGAACCGGGCACCCGAAACCTTGCTGCTGCGCTCAAAGTCCAAGATGCCGGTAATTTCGCCGATCTCCCAGTGCGGCCGCGGCGCAAACCTAAACTTGCGGAGCCCCCCCCACCGGCTGACCTCCGGGTTTTCGCCGGCGTCGCGGCCGAACGGCACCGAGGCGTGCGGCATGTTTGGTATCCCGAGCAAGCGTTCCTGGATCTCTTCTGCGTACGCCCTCACCTCTGCTTCTATTTCTTTGATCCGGGCGCCGAGGGCGCGCATTTCGGCAACCAGTTCTTGAGTGTCCCGTCCTTCCTTTTTTAGCCTGCCGATCTCCTCCGAGACGGTATTCCGCCGGTTTTTCATCTGTTCCACTACGGCTAACTTTTCTCTCCATGAGGCGTCGGCCTGGAGAAGCTCGTCAATGATCTTCTCTTTGTAGAGGCGCTTCTTGAGCGCTTCCCGGACCGTTTCCGGGTTTCGGCGGATAAACTTCAGATCGAGCATCTTTTCTCTCCCGGGAAAGGCCTTTAGCAGAATTCAGGAGTCAGATTTCGGAATGGGACTGTAGAAATCCGCAGCGCGAATTCCCGCTCTTAAACTGCTGACTACTAACTACTGTCTACTGCCTGCTGTCCTATAAACTCACCATCTTGACCCCCATGATGCCATCCACCTTGGCGATCTCTTTCAGGGTCTCTTCAGGAACCGGGCTGTCCACTGACAGCAGCATGACGGCCGGCCCGCCGATCTCCTTTCGCCCGACTTGCATCGCCGCGATATTTATGTCGTGGGCACCGATCAGCGTGCCTACACGTCCAATGATCCGCGGCCTGTCCATGTGCGGGATGAAGAGCATGTGCCCCTCCGGCACCGCGTCCACGCGGTAACCGTCGATCGAGACTAAACGCGGCTCCTTGCCACGGTGCAGCGTACCTGCCAGCATTCTTTCTCCCTCAGGCGCAACCACGCGAACTACTACCAGGCTGACATACTCCTCCTCCTGCTGCTGCCTTGTCTCTATCACGCGGATTCCCCGGCTCTTAGCCACTTCGTTAGCGTTTACGAAATTGACCGCCTCGTGTAGGGCGAGACTCAAGACGCCCTTTACCACAGCGGTGGTCAGCAGACTCACATCGTGCCGCGCTATCTCCCCGCTGAAGCTTGTCTCAATGAGGTTGATCCTCCCGCTGACCAGTTGCGCGGCAAAACGGCCGAGCTTTTCTGCCAGGCCCACGAACGGGCCGATCTCCGCCAGCACCTCCGGCCCTACAAACGGGACGTTCACCGCGTTACGGACAAACCCGCCGCGGAGGGCCACCAGGATTTCTTCGGCGACTACCTCTGCAACCCCGAGCTGCGCCTCCAAGGTTGACGCGCCGAGGTGCGGCGTCACCACTACGTTGGGAAAAGAAAACAGCGGGCTGCCTGTGAGCGGTTCCTGTTCAAAAACGTCCAGTGCTGCACCGGCCACCCTGCCCTCTTTCAGTGCTGCATAGAGGGCGTGCTCATCTACAATCCCGCCCCGGGCACAGTTAATGATGCGCACGCCCCGCTTCATCTTTTCAAAAGCCGCTTTGTCGAGGAGGTGACGGTTTTGCTCGCTCATGGGAATGTGAACGGTGATAAAATCAGACTCCCCAAGCAACGTATTAAGCGATACCACGCGCACGCCGAGTTCTTTCGCCCGCTCCTCGGTGATATAAGGGTCATAGGCCAATATTTCCATTTCCATCGCCTGTGCCCGCCTGGCTACCGCCGAACCAATTCTCCCTATGCCGATGATCCCGAGCACCTTGTTGCGCAGCTCAACCCCTACGAAGGATTTCCTGTCCCAGACCCCGGCCTTCATGCGGGCGTTGGCTTCGGGGATGTTTCGGGCTAGGGCCAGCATCATTCCTATCGTATGCTCCGCAGCCGCGATGGTATTCCCGCCGGGGGCGTTGGCCACGATGATCCCGCGCGCTGTTGCCGCGCGAACGTCTATGTTGTCAACGCCAACGCCGGCGCGACCGATGATCTTAAGCCTTTTCGCCCGGGCGATCACTGCCTTAGTGACCTTGGTCGCGCTGCGGACGATGAGGGCGTCGTACTCGGGGATGACCTCCATCAGCTCTTCTGCGGTCAGTTTAGGTCTGATATCAAGCTCAACGTCTGGCGCGTCCGCCAAAACCGATAGCCCTTCCGGCTCCACGCCGTCGGTAGCAAGCACCTTATACACCAAGTTCCCCCCCCGCGAGCACTGCCTGGGCGGCCGCCGTTGCCGTCCCCAGCGCCAATGGATAGCCGAGCTTCTTGAGCCCTATCTCAATAACGGCGATCATGCCTAAGAGATCCACCGCGTCTATGTAGCCCATATGCGATATCCGGAAAATGCGGCCCTTGAGCTGCTCCTGGCCGCCGGCTAGCAGAATCCCGTAATCTTTCAGGACGCTGCGACGGATATCGTCGGCGTTCATCCCTTCTGGCGCCCAGACGCCGGTGACAACCGGTGATGCCCACTCTTCCGGGGCCAGCGGTTTGAGGCCCAGGCTCTTCATCGCGGCTCTGGTTGCCTTTCCAAAGGCAATGTGTCTCCGGTAAACGTTGTCCAACCCTTCAGACAGAATCATGTCGAGCGCTGCATCCAGCCCCACAAAAAGCGATACCGCCGGGGTATACGGGGTGTTGTACCTGGCAAAAGACCTTTTTGCTGCATACAGGCTGAGGTAATAGCGCGGGTTGCGTCCCTTTTTAACGGCTTCCCATGCCTGCGGGCTCATGCTGACCATCGCCAGTCCCGGGGGAACCATCAGCGCCTTTTGGGACGCCGTAATCAGAACATCTACGCCCCAGTCGTCCGCGTGCATCTCTATTCCGCCCGCGCTTGATACGGCATCGACTACCAAAAGCACGCCTTCCTTTCTTGTCAGCTCCCCTATACTCTTAATATCATTGACTACCGTAGTCGATGTCTCGTTATGGGTGGCTAGGACCGCCTTATACTTGCCAGCCTTCATCCGGTCTTCGACCAGGTTCACGTCAGCCGGATTCCCCCAGCCGAACTCTACCGCATCCACCGCCGCACCGTAGACCTTGGCAAGCTCGGCAAACCGCTCCCCGAACTTTCCGGTCACCAGCGCCAGGACTTTATCTCCGGGATTGAGGATGCTGGCCACCGCAGCCTCCATACCGCCGGTTCCCGACGCGGTAAGGATGTAAACCTCGTTCACCGTCCCGCAAACCTGCTGGAGCTTTTTTGTGAGCCTCGCGTAAAGCCCCGCAAAGTCCTGCGTCCGGTGTCCGATCAGCGGTCGGGCCATCGCCTCCGCAACCTGTGGGGGTACCGGTGTGGGTCCTGGAATAAACAACCGCGTCTTCTGGGGCATATGATTGCATCCAACCTCCAATAACGAATTGATTCGTTAGAATCCTTTAGCCGATTTTACATGCTTCATTCCACCCGGCGACCTGACTGATAAAATACCGGTGCAGCCTGAGATCACCGGTCAACTCGGGGTGAAAGGCCGCCGCTAAAAGCTTTCCCTGGCGTAACAGTACCCCTTTTCCCTGTACAGAACAAAGGATTTCGACCCCTTGCCCTACGCCAACGGCATATGGGGCCCTGATAAAAACCCCGGGGAACGGTTCTTCACCGAGCACTGGGATCTCTAAATCCATCTCGAAGCTGTCGACCTGCCGGCCGAAGGCGTTCCGGCGTACCGTAATCTCCATGAGCCCCAGCCGGGGCTGCACCGATCCTTCGATCTCTCGCGCTAAAAGAACCATCCCGGCACAGGTTCCGAAAACCGCCATCCCCCCGCGTATCCTTTCGCGAAGCGGCTCCATCATGTTAAAGTCATTCAGCAGCCGTCCTATTGTAGTGCTCTCCCCGCCCGGAATCACCAGCGCTTCGCAATCTCGAAGGGCTGCCAGGGTCGAGGCTAAAAAAACCTGGACCCCAAGCCGCTCCAGCGCCCATTTATGCTCCCTGAACGCTCCTTGAAGCGCCAGCACGCCTACGCACGGGAGCCGACAAGATATCGGGTTTGGCAAGGCTTAACACTCTTTCTGTGAATAGTCTCGCGTTTCTCCTGACAGACCTTGGCGGTCCGTTTACGGTGAACGGTTTCGGCATAAGAGCCTCAGGGTCATCACAGATGTGAGATATGGGGGGGTGGAGGTGAGATTTTTAGGGGACAAATGCAGCCGTAGCGAATCTATTCTTCACTCTCACCTCACACCTCTCTACTTCCCACTTCTCATTTTACCGCTACCAACCGCGCTCCTGCATCCGCTCGTGCTGCTGGATCATGGGGATCTCTATTCCCGGCATTGCTTCGCCCAAGTCCTTTGACACCTCCGCCAGAACCTGCGGATCATTATAATAGGTGGTTGCCGCGACAATCGCCCGGGCGCGTTTTGCCGGGTCCTTCGACTTAAAAATCCCTGAGCCGACGAAGTTTCCGTCAGCACCAAGCTGCATCATCATCGCCGCATCAGCGGGCGTGGCGATCCCGCCCGCCGCGAAGTTTACCACCGGCAGCCTCCCGGTCCGCGCGACCTGGATGACCAGTTCGTACGGCGCACCCATCTCTTTTGCTTCGCTCATAAGCTCTTCCTTGGGCATTCCCTGAAGTTTGCGGATCGCCCCCATAACCAGCCGCAGGTGTCTGACAGCCTCTACCACGTTGCCGGTACCCGGCTCCCCTTTGGTGCGGATCATCGCAGCACCCTCGCCGATGCGCCGCAACGCCTCTCCTAAGTTTCGGGCGCCGCATACAAACGGCACCTTAAAGCCGTGCTTTTCTATGTGGTGTTGCTCGTCAGCGGGTGTCAGCACCTCGCTCTCGTCGATGTAATCAACCCCCAGTGCCTCAAGGACCTGTGCCTCCACAAAATGACCGATACGCACCTTTGCCATTACGGGAATCGTCACGGCGTCCATGATGCGGAGGATGACCGTAGGATCGGCCATCCTTGCCACGCCCCCGGCCGCCCTGATATCCGCCGGAACGCGCTCCAAGGCCATTACAGCGCACGCTCCAGCCTCCTCGGCGATCTTTGCCTGTTCGGGGGTGGTAACGTCCATGATAACCCCGCCCTTCAGCATCTCCGCGAGGCCCTTCTTGACCGTCCAGGTACTCTTTTCCATAGCCATCTCCTCCCTAAATAGTTCAACCTTAAACTGACGAACCTCCAAGGTCGGTTCGAAGTTTAAGGTTCGACGTTGAGAAGACTTAGGAAGACGGCCGGAGTTGTCGACTCGGGCCGCCCAGCACTTATCGCATAATCCATCCGGTGGCTAAAAAACTCCTAAAAGAAAAAACATCCGGTTCCGCCGTTGCGCCAACTACACGCTAAATTGTATACCCTTCCCTCGAAAAATTGCAATAGGAAAAAGCGATTATTCCTCAACCACAGTGGCAATGGTAGCAACGCTGTCCTGCTTGGCAAGTCGCATCACGACGACGCCCCGCGCCGGCCGGCCCATTACCGGGATTTCTTTAACCCTCAAACGGATTACGGTCCCTCCCGCGCTTGCGACCATAACTTCCTCATCCCGGTTTACCGCCTCGACGCCTACAACAAGTCCGCTTTTCGTCGACACTTTCGCCGCGACTATGCCTGTCCCGCCGCGTGACTGTCTCCGGAAATCGGCTATTCGCGTGCGCTTGCCATAGCCCCGCGCGGTTATTATGAGTACCTCGCTCCCTGTTCCTACTACCACCATGCCGGCAACCGCATCCTCGCCGCGAAGCCGGATTCCCCGTACGCCGTAGGCGTTACGGCCCATCGGCCGCACCTCCATTTCGCTGAAGCGGATGCCCATTCCGTTGTGCGTAACGAGGAGGACCTCGCTTTCACCGGTCGTCAGCGCTGCACCGACCAGTTCGTCCTCCCCAGGGAGGTCTATGGCGATTATGCCGCCTCGGCGAACGGCAGCAAACGCCTGGAGATTTACCTTCTTCACTACACCCCTTTTGGTTGTCAGGAAAACATATCTGTCACTTGCGAACTCCTTCACCGGCATGACCGCAGTTACCTGCTCTTTGGGCGCCAACCGCAGCAGATTGATGAGCGCCGTGCCCCGGGCATGCCTGCTGGCCTCCGGAATTTCGTACACTTTGAGTTTGTACGCCTTTCCCGCGTTGGAAAAGAAGAGAAAATACTGGTGTGTTCCTGCCGCATAGAGATGCCTGACAAAATCCTCCTGCCGCGGTTCAACCCCTGTGATCCCCCGCCCGCCCCGGTGCTGACTGCGGTAAGCCGCCTGGTTCCGGCGTTTGATGTAGCCCTGGTGAGTGATGGTCACCAGTACCTGCTCGTCGGGAATAAGCTCCTCAGGTCGGTCGGCAATTGGTTCATCGCTAATCTTTGTCCGTCGCTCGTCAGCAAAACGTTCCTTTAAGGCCGTTATCTCCGCGCGGACAATCGCTAAAACCTTTTGTTCATCGGCCAGCACCGCCTCAAGGCGGCTTATTGTGTCGCGCAGCCGCTTTAGTTCTTCCGCCAGTTTTTCCCGTTCCAGACCGGTCAGCCGCTGCAGCCGCATATCAAGGATCGCCTGCGCCTGGCGCTCGGTCAGGCCGAAGCGTTCCATTAGCCCGGTGCGCGCCGCCTGAACGTCCGGCGCCGCCTTGATGAGCGCGACCACCGCGTCAATATCGGCAAGTGCGATATTAAGCCCTTCAACGATCTCGCGCCTGTCGCGCGCCTCACGGAGCTCGAACCGGCACCGGCGGGTAACCACCTCCTTCTGATGGTCGAGATAGTGCTGCAGCATCTGTTTGAGGCTCAACACCTGCGGCTGCCCGCCTACCAGCGCCAGCATTATAACCCCGAAGGTCTCCTGCAGTTGCGTGTGTTTGTACAAGCGGTTCAGGATTATATTTGGGTCCACGTCCCGCCGGAGGTCGATGACGATCCTCATGCCGCGCCGGTCAGACTCATCCCTTAAATCCGTGATGCCGTCCAAACGCCGTTCCCTGACGAGTTCCGCAATCTTCTCTAACAGACGGGCCTTGTTTACCTGGTAAGGGATCTCCGTTACGACAATCCGGTGCTTGCCGCCCTGTACCTCAATCTCTGCCCTGCCCCGCACCGCTATGCTCCCGCGCCCGGTAGTATAAGCCGAACGAATGCCCTCGCGTCCCAAGATAATACCGCCCGTCGGGAAGTCCGGACCAGGAATAACACTGATGAGTTCATCGACAGTAACCTCAGGCTTATCGATCAAGGCGAGAACCCCGTCGATTACCTCGCTGATGTTATGCGGCGGTATATTTGTAGCCATACCGACCGCAATTCCGGCAGAGCCGTTGATTAAAAGGTTCGGTACCCGCGCCGGCAAAATGACCGGCTCCTTCGTGGATCCGTCGTAGTTGGGAACAAAATCCACCGTCTCCTTGCCAATGTCCCTGAGCATCTCCGTTGCGAGCCGCGACAACCGCGCCTCCGTATACCGCATCGCTGCAGGTGCGTCCCCGTCTACGGAACCGAAGTTGCCGTGCCCGTCAACCAGCGGGTAGCGGCTCGCGAAATCTTGCGCCAGGCGCACCAGGGTATCGTATACTGCCGCGTCCCCGTGCGGGTGGTACCTGGCGAGGACCTCCCCCACGATGTAAGCGGATTTGCGGTGGGGCCTGTCCGGCGTCATCCCGATGTCGTGCATCGCATAAAGGATTCGCCGATGCACCGGTTTCAGTCCGTCGCGGACGTCGGGCAACGCCCGGCCTACAATAACACTCATGGCGTAGTCCAGGTAGGACTGCCGCATCTCTTCGCCTATATCTACCGGCACAACCTTACCCACTATCGTTAAACTCCCTTCACGTACGCCGTGAATCTGTCTCTGAGTTCCCGCACCCTTTTTTACTCTTCTTGTTTAATCCTCCGAGTCTTGCCGGACCCGCCAAGCGTCGATTTGAATAATAACAGAAGTGAGGAGCTGTTATACGTCCAGGTTTCGTACCTGCC
>DTYU01000018.1 GCA_012961725.1 Desulfotomaculum sp. | reverse complement strand
TCACCCCCGGCAGGACTGCACGGACCCGCCTGAGCATCTCTTCGAAATACGCTAAGCTGAGCGCCGGGTTGAGACCCCCGACGATGTGAAGCTCCTGCACCCCCAAGCATCCTGCATGCCGGGCCCTTTCCTCAATCTCCTCAAGGGAAAGTGTATACGCATCTTCGTCAGCGCGAGAACGGCTGAAGGCACAAAAGCGGCACTTGTTGATGCAGATGTTGGTGTGGTTGATGTGGCGGTTGACCACAAAATGCACTCTTGCGCCGTGCTTCCGTTCGCGGACCATGTTGGCAAGGTGGCCTAAACCCGTAAGGTCGGCAGAACGAAAGAGGGCGATACCGTCTTCCCGGTTAAGCCGCCGCCCTTCACGGACTTTAGCCGCCACCTCCCGCAGCTCATCGCGAAAAACCCACAACGCTTCCAACTACTTAATTCCTCCGTTCATAGGCTGATCAAAATATCAGCAAGCGTAAAGAAAAACATCCCTGTACTCAAGATACCGTTCATATTAAAAAAAGCCACCCCGACATGCGACAGATCCCCGGGGCGCACCATCCGGTGTTCGTAAAGGAGGACCGCCACCGCGAAACCCACCCCGATCAGATAGAGCGGCCCTAAGCCCAGCACTATCCCTGTCACCGCGAAAAACACAGGTGCCAGCAGATGGCATAGCTTAGCTATCCAGAGTGCAGGTTCTATCCCGAAACGGGCCGGTATTGAGAAAATACCTTCTCTTCGGTCAAAGTCGTAATCCAGGCAGGCATAAATAATATCAAAACCGGCCACCCAAAAGAGCACCCCGGTCCCGAGCAAAACCGGCGCTAGCGCAAACTCGTTGGTTATCGCCACCCACGTCGCCACCGGTGCCAGCCCAAGGGTGAGCCCTAAGTAGAAGTGGCACGCCCAAGTGAACCGCTTTGTATAGGAGTAAAGCCATAACACGATGACCGCCGGCAGGAACAGTTTAAGCGCGAGGGGGCTCAGTTGCCATGCCGAGACAAGCAAAAGACCAAAGGACAGAAAGACGTAAGTCCACACCTCCTTTGTCCCCAGCAGACCTCTCGGCAGCGCCCGTCCAGCGGTGCGCGGATTTTTCGCGTCGATCCCCCGGTCGATCAAGCGGTTTAAAGACATCGCGGCGGTTCGTGCACCTACCATCGCCAGCGTGACCCAGAAGATGTCGTGCGCCGTAGGCAGCCGTTTCTCTGTTAGAAGCGCAGCAATGTACGCAAATGGAAGCGCAAAGACGGTGTGCTCAAATTTGATCATGGCCATGAAGATCTTAAGCCTTCTAAATGCCATACTCTTTCCACTTCCTGTCAACCAGCGCCTTTATCTCATCGCTCATTACGATCTCCTCCGGCCACTCGCGTTCGTGCCCTTCACCCGGCCATTTCCGGGTGGCATCGATCCCCATTTTCGACCCGTACGCGAAGCGCGGGGAGGAATGGTCCAAAACGTCAAGCGGCCCCTCTGACAGGGTCACGTCCCGGCGGGGATCGATGTTGTTGAAGACCCGCCACCAGACTTCACTCATATCCTGAACGTTTACGTGGTCGTCGACCACGATCACCACCTTACAGAAGGAAAGCTGCCCCATCCCCCAGACCGCGTGAATTATCTTCCGGGCATGCCCCGGGAAGGACTTTTTGATGGAGACTACAACACAGTTGTGCACCACACCTTCCACCGGGAAGTTCATGTCTACGATCTCGGGCAACTGCAGCCTGATCAGGGGAAGAAAAAGCCGCTCAGTCGCCTTTCCGATGAAGGCGTCCTCCATCACCGGCCTCCCGACCACGGTCGCCGGGTAGATCGGGCTCCTCCGGTGGGTGATGCAGGTGACGTGAAAAACGGGATAGTAGTCCGCCAGCGAGTAGTAACCCGTATGATCGCCGAACGGACCCTCTAATCTTTTTTCCTCCGGGTCTACGTAGCCCTCCAAGACGATCTCGGCATTAGCGGGAACCTCTATCTCAACGGTCTCGCACCGCACCAGCGCTACCGGTTCCCGCCGCAGAAACCCGGCTAACAGAAGCTCATCCACCCCCTGCGGCAGCGGTGCCGTCGCCGCATATATCGTGGCGGGATCCGCTCCCAAGGCGACCGCCACCGGCAGCCTTTCCCCGCGGGCACACGCCTTGCGGTAATGCGCCGCCCCGTCCTTATGGATGTGCCAGTGCATCCCGGCGGTCCGCGCGTCGAAGACCTGCATCCGGTACATCCCAACGTTCCGCCGCCCGGTCTCCGGATCATACGTAAAGACGAGCGGCAAGGTGATGAACCGACCGCCGTCCCCCGGCCAGCACTTCAAGACCGGCAGCCGGGTAAGGTCCGGTTCCTTGACAATCACCTCTTTACACGGGCCGGAGCGGACCGCTTTCGGGATAAAAGAGGAAAGCTGCGCCAACTTCGGCAACACCTTAAGCTTCTCGAAAAAGGTCCGGGGCAGCTCCGGCTGCAAAAGCCTGCACATCTCCTTTCCTGTCGCATCCAAGTCTTCGGTGTCAAGCGCGAGCTCCATTCGCCTGCGGCTGCCGAAGAGATTTATCAGCACGGGGATGTCGTACCCCTTGACCCTCTCAAACAACAGCGCCGGGCCGCCCGACTTCACCACCCGGTCGGCGATCTCCGTGATTTCGAGTTCCGCGTCCACCTCCGCGCCGACCCGCTTCAACTCCCCATGCTCTTCCAGCACCCTGATAAATTCCCGGAGATCCCGGTATCCCAAAAAACCACCGCCGTTTCAGTCGTCATTCGCTTTGTGTTGTTGGTTTCGTGCCGACGTGCACCGCAACGATCCCGCCTGTCAACTCGTAGTATACAGCATCCTTTAGCCCCACGTCCTCAAAAAGATCCCGGATCTCTTCTTGATGAGGAAAAGACTTCAGCGAGTTCGGCAGGTAGCTGTAAGGTCCGGCAAAGCCCACACCGAGCCGTCCCAAGAGGGGGACCAGGCCGTTGAAGTAAAGGTAGTAAAGCTGTCTGAAAAGCGGCAGGCGCGGTTTGGCCAGCTCTAACGAGACCACCTTGCCCCCCGGGCGAACGACCCGCATCATCTCCTGAATCGTCCGTCTAATATCGGGCACGTTACGGAGGGCGAAGCCGATGGTGGCACAATCAAAGGTGTCATCCTTAAAAGGCAGATCCATCGCGTTTCCCCAGACGAACTCTATTACATCTTTATACGGCGTGCGGGCGATATTCTGCCGTCCCCGCGCCATCATCTCCTCACAAAAATCGACGCCTACGACCCGCCCTTGGCGCCCCACCGCCTTCGCCTGCTCTAAGGCGAACATCCCCGTCCCGCAACAGACGTCAAGCCCGCAGCCGCCCGGCTCGAGCCCGCACTGGGCAACCGCAAACCGCCGCCAGTACTTGTCACGGTTAAAGCTCAAAATGGTGTTCAGCAGGTCGTAACGGTGAGCGATGGACGAGAAGAGCGTATGTATATAAGCCTCTTTCTTTTGGTAATCGTGTATCTCCACAAACCCTCCCAAATTTCGGGCAAATTTCGGGGACACCATACTAAATTTTTAAAAGTGAACAACACTCATCCCCTGTGGCGACGATGAATCGTTT
>DTYU01000017.1 GCA_012961725.1 Desulfotomaculum sp. | reverse complement strand
CGGAAGGCGGTGGCCCTTATGCATAAAGAATTAGGTTTGGGTTTCGGTGTTGCGCTGATGGTCTTTCTTTTAGCCAGCGGGTATAACATCGGGCCGCTTCTTCTCTTAGCGGTTGCCGCCGGTGCTTTTTACTACTTCGCGCGGGTCAAGGGGCTGGTCAAGAACTTCGCGGTAAATGAGGGCAGCGGCGAGACTGCAGTTTCCTTCGCCGACGTGGGGGGACAGGCAGCGGCCATTAAGGAGCTGCGTGAGGCGCTCGATTTTATTAAAAACTATAACCTTATCCGTCACTTAGGCATCAGGCCGTTAAAAGGCATTCTGCTGACCGGCCCCCCAGGAACCGGTAAGACCCTGTTGGCGCGGGCGGCGGCCGGTTATACGGACGCGACCTTCGTTTCCGCAAGCGGTTCGGAGTTCGTAGAGATGTACGCCGGTGTCGGGGCGCAGCGGGTCCGCCGGCTCTTCCAGACGGCGCGGGAAAAGGCGCAGCAGAGCGGGAAGAGCAATGCCATCGTCTTTATCGATGAGATCGACGTCCTCGGCTCACGCCGGGGAAAAGTCACCAGCCACCTCGAGTACGACCAGACCCTTAACCAGCTCCTGGTGGAGATGGACGGGATTAAGATCGATGATGTTGTGCATACACTTGTGATAGCGGCTACCAACCGCGCCGACCTTTTGGACCCGGCGCTCCTGCGGCCCGGCAGGTTTGACCGCCAGGTCAGGGTCGAGCTGCCGGACCGTGAGGGAAGGCTGGAGATCCTGCGGCTGCACACCCGTAACAAGCCCCTCGCCGCGGACGTGGAGCTGGAGGCGGTTGCCCGGGAGACCTTCGGTTTCTCCGGTGCGCATCTTGAAAGCCTGACCAACGAGGCGGCAATCTTGGCGATGCGGGAAGGCTTGCGGGAGATACACCTCCGCCATTTCACGGAAGCGGTAGAGAAGGTGCTCTTGGGAGACAAGCTCGACCGGCGGCCTACGCGGGATGAACTCTGGCGGGTGGCGGTTCATGAGACCGGGCATGCGCTGCTGAGCGAGAAGGCCAAGCCGGGTTCGGTCACCACCCTTACCATAACACCGCGGGGAAGCGCGCTCGGGTATTTCCGGCAGACAAGTGAAAACGATAACTACCTTCATACCCAGGAGCAGCTTGAGAACCAGCTTTCCGTGTTGTTAGCGGGGGCGGTGGCTGAAGAGATTGTGCTGGGCAGCCGCAGTACCGGCGCGACCAACGATTTTGAACAGGCGCTGCTGGTGGCGGAAACGATGGTGCGGGCAGGCATGTCCGAAATCGGGATAGTGGCGGTCGGCGAACTCCCCGACGAGATCCGGCACCAGGTGCTTTCCCGGGTTTTGAAGGAACAGGAAGAAAGGGTCAGGGAGTACCTGAAGCCCATGCGGGCGGTTCTCACCCGTATCGCCGAACAGTTGCTGACGGACGAGCGCCTGTCGGGCGATCAGTTTCGGGCGCTGCAGCAGGACTGCAGCGGCACCAATTCGGCCCTTATGTAATCGCGCGTCATACCTCTACCCCCGGCAGTTTTAAATCGATTTTTCTTGGGTACGGGAAGGATTTATTCCCGTACTGAACGAATAAGTGAAATAAAGAGCAAGACATAGGGTGAGTCGTGTGCGGGCAGAAATAGTATTCACCGGAACCGAACTGCTCTTGGGGCAGATCATAAATACTCACGCACAGTTTCTCGGCCAGGAGTTCGCCGGAATGGGCATCCAGATCGTCCGGCACACCACGGTGGGCGACGACTGGGAAGAGCTTACCGGGGCCATCCGGGAGGCGCTCGGGCGGGCTGAACTGGTTATCACGACGGGCGGACTCGGTCCCACGAGTGACGACTTGACGATGGACGCGATAGCCGCCGTACTGGGGCTGCCGCTCGTGATTAGCGAGACCGTGTGCGCGTGGATCGAAGAGTACTTCGACAAGCGCGGGCAGGCGGTTCCAGAGAGTCTCTTCCGGCAGGCCTATTTCCCGGAAGGAGCCATGATCCTGCCGAACCCGGCCGGTACGGCTCCGGGATGCATTGTCGAAAGAGACGGCCGGATCGTTGTGGTCTTGCCCGGACCGCCCCGGGAGCTTATCCCGATGTTTACAGACCATGTGGTCCCTTTTCTAAATAAGAGGCTGGACCGTAAAAGCGTTTGGAAGTTCGGCGTTCTCAGGGTAACCGGCATTGCGGAATATGCCGTACAGGAGCGGCTGCAGGACTTGGGGCGGTTAGGCAACCCGCGGATAGGCTATATCACTAGGCCTGGTGAAGTGTACATCAGGATCGCAGCCCAAGGACACGACACAGCCGAGGCCGAACGCCTTATAGGGGAAATGGCCGCCGAGATCGAACGGCGCTTGGGTGAGTATGTTTTTGCGTTTGACGAGGAGAAGGTCGAAGAAACCGTAGTAAAGCTTTTGGTCGATACCGGTTATACGGTCGCTTTTGCGGAGTCCTGCACCGGGGGGCTGGTGTCCGCGCGGCTTACTGATGTCTCTGGAAGTTCGGCCTGTTTCAAAGGGAGCGTTGTTGCTTATGCGAACGCTGTTAAGGAGCAATTCTTAGATGTACCGGCGGCGGTGCTGCGGCAAAAGGGCGCGGTCAGCCGGGAAACCGCGGCAGCGCTGGCGGAAGGAGTAAAGCAGCGGCTCCTAACCGATATCGGCGTGGGCATCACCGGAATCGCCGGGCCGACCGGGGGGACTGCGGAGAAACCGGTGGGGCTGGTATATATCGCGGTCGCATCTCCGCAGGGGACGAAGGTGAAGGAGTTTAACTTTTCCGGCAGGCGCTTCGCTGTCCGGCAAGGAGCGGCGAATGCCGCACTTAAGATGCTGCGAGATTTTCTCAAAGCCAAATAATTTTTTGGTAGAATTTTTTCGCAAAGTCGATTAGAATTGAAACAAAGTTATAGCAGGGGGAGTTTCTCTTGAGCGACCGGCAGAAGATGTTGGAGTCCACACTCTTGCAGATTGAGCGGCAGTTCGGCAAGGGTGCGATTATGCGCCTGGGGGAGGCGACCGCCCGCTATGAGGTCGAGGCCATCCCCACCGGGTCGATTGCGCTGGACCTGGCCCTTGGTGTCGGCGGGTTTCCCCGCGGGCGGGTGGTGGAGATTTTCGGACCGGAGGCTTCGGGTAAGACGACTGTAGCACTGCATGCCGTTGCCGAGGCGCAGCGGGAAGGCGGCGTGGCGGCCTTCATCGACGCGGAGCATGCCCTTGACCCGGCCTATGCCCGGCGTCTCGGCGTTGACGTTGACAACCTCCTGGTAGCCCAGCCGGATACCGGGGAGCAGGCGCTGGAGATCGCGGAGGCCCTGGTGCGGAGCAGCGCGGTTGACATCGTAGTCGTGGACAGCGTTGCGGCGCTGGTCCCGCGGGCGGAACTTGAGGGTGAGATGGGCGACGTCCACGTGGGCCTGCAGGCGCGCCTGATGTCCCAAGCCCTCCGGAAGCTTACCGGTGTGATCAGCAAGTCGCGGACGACCGCGATCTTTATCAACCAGATCCGCGAGAAGATCGGCGTGATGTTCGGCAACCCTGAGACAACGCCGGGCGGGCGGGCGCTGAAGTTCTACGCCTCGGTACGGCTCGAAGTACGCAAGATCGAGGACCTAAAACACGGGGCCGAAAGGATCGGGAGCCGCGTCCGTGCCAAGGTGGTCAAAAACAAGATGGCCCCTCCCTTCAAACAGGCCGAGTTCGACGTGCTTTACGGCGAGGGGATCTCGAAAGAAGGCAGCCTTCTCGATGCCGCGGTGGAGTTGAGGCTGATTACGAAATCTGGTACCTGGTACGCCTACGGCGACCAGCGGCTTGGACAAGGCCGGGACAACGCCCGGGAGTTTCTGAAGGAGCATCCGGACCTGTACCGGGAACTCGAGTCGAAGGTCCGGCAGGCGGTAAACTTGGTACGGTCCGGGACCCCAGCCGCTGAGTGAAGGATGGTTGGGGACTGGTTAATTAGGGGCCGAGCCGCTTGTTCGCAGAAGAAGTGGTCTATTACTTTTTGGGGCTGCTGTCTTTTTTAAAGCGGCCTTTCTTACTCTTCTTTACTTTTCAGGGACTCCCAGGAGACAATCTCCTGGTCGAGAAAACGCAGGCGTAACGGTTCGCCTGTCTCGATCGCGCCGCTCAAAAAGAGGTTGTAAAGCTCCTTATGGGGGTAGCGGACCAGCTCACCGGTTGAGAACCGCACCCCGATTACTCCCCGGCCGTAAACGCCCACAAACTCCACGTCTTCCTCGGTAATCGGCATAGAGCCCAGCTTCAGACCAAGGGTGACCCCGGGGAGGATAATAAGCGCTGCAAGAAAGCCGACGATGAAATAGATACGCGGCCATTCGGGGCGGGCCAAGCCTACGAAGGCGATGGTGAGCGCGACGGCTATAGGCACAGCCAGCGTAGTAAAATAACTCATTCTGCTGAAGAACTGCGGCATCGTTAGCCTCCGGAAAGAAAGCGTAAAGTTGGTCTTTTGCTAACTACATTTTATGGGACCGGCCGGTTTATGTAAAGTACGAGTGGCTTGTCCCCTTTATCTGTAAATCTATTAGCCGCTTAAGAACGTTTCAAAACGAGAAATTATGCATTTAGTGTAGGGGGGTGCCGGTGCCGCGGTGTATGACAAAATCTTGGTGGCGGTGGACGGCTCCGAAAACTCGCTGCGGGCGGTGGAGGCAGGGGTAAGGCTGGCGCGGGGCAACCGGGACGCCCGGCTTGTACTCTTGACAGTAATACCGCCGGTTTATCCGTTTTTCGGGTACGGGCCGCTGATCACGGTCCAGCAAGTACAGGAGGCTGTGCAGAGTGCGGCGGAGACGGTACTTGAGAAGGCAAAGGAGGCAAAGGAGGTCATCGATCAAGCCGCCGGCCAGGCTGCGGAGATAGCCGCGGAGGCCGGGGTTGGGGTCGAGAGCGTCGTCCAGATCGGGGACCCTGCGCAGACGATAATCGAGTACGCCGCCCGGGAGGGTTTCGAGGTGATCGTAATGGGTCGCCGCGGGGTGGGGGTGTTGAAGGAACTTATCCTCGGGAGTGTGAGCAGCAAGGTGCTTCAACTCGCGCCCTGCCCGGTACTGCTGGTGCGCTGAAGACCGGTTTTTGGCGGCGCTACCAGATGGAAGCGAGGTCTACCGTCAGGCCGGGGAAAAGCGGGGAGATGAGTGCGCCTGTATCTTCGTATTCGGCGACCTTGACGAGGCGGTTTTCTTGATCACGGCGGTAGACCTCAAAGATCTTGAGTTCCGGATCGGCGATCCAGTATTCCGCCACGTCGTAGGTCCCGTAAAGCGTCCGCTTGAGCTTCCGGTCCAGCTTGCGGGTGGACTCGGAGATAACCTCCACCACTAAGTCGGG
>DTYU01000016.1 GCA_012961725.1 Desulfotomaculum sp. | reverse complement strand
GCGGCGGTCAGTTTTCCCCGCACCATTTCGATAGCCGTGATGTCGATATCAATGCGCGTACAGGCCGTCACCTGGTATCCGCGGCGGATAAATTCGGCCACCACGGCGCGGCCAAGCATGCCCGCGGCCCCTGTGACCAGCACCTTCATCGGTGCTTAACCTCCCAGGAATAGGGGATGGAGGGGTCGTTGTAAGGCACGCGGTGCTCATCCGGCTGCTCGTAGTCATAAAGCTCGGTAGGAAAATTGACGATCAGGGTCAACTCTCCCCCTTCGGCGGTGAAGCCGTGGTAGACCATGGGCGGAATCTTGAGCAGAATAGGGTTTAAGTAGCCCATGTGAAAAACGTTTACCCGCCCTTTCGTAGGACTCTCCTCCCGCGGGTCGTAGAGCGCCACCTTGGCCATACCCCACACGCAGACGAAGTGGTCCCACTGCCTCCTGTGGTAATGCCAGGCCTTCACCACGCCCGGGTAGCACGCCGTGACGTACGACTGACCGAATTTGTCGAACTCCGGCCAGTCGCGCCGGAGCATCTCCATGAGAAAACCCCGGTCATCAGGAATCAGCCGCAGTTTTTTCACCTGGACGCCGTGAATCAGTTCCATCTTTGTTCTCCTCTCGTCAAATAGTTATCTCGCAGTCGTCACCGATGAAAAAGCGCAGTGTCCGGCGTGTACCGCCGCTTCGCTTTACCCGGGCTTTGGCACCGATCAGGCTGTCCTCCACGTGACCGACGCCGTCTAAGAAACAGCCCTCCAGCACCACCGAATGCTCGATGCTCACCGCGCGCATAACCACCCCGCCGCCGATCGCCGTGAAGGGGCCGACGAAGGAATCCTCAATTAAGCAGCCTGACCCGATTGCCGCCGGCCCGCGAACCGTGCTCCGGATGATCCTGCTGCCCCGGCCCACGGTCACCCGCCCGGAGATCGCGGTTTCGGCATCTATTTCCCCTTCAACGCGGCGCTCCGTATATTCGTCCAGAACGATGCGGTTCGCCTCAATAATATCATCCTTTTTACCGGTATCGAGCCACCACCCCTCAAGAATACGGGCATCCACCCGGTGCCCCAGATGCAACAGTTCCTGGATGGCATCGGTTATCTCGAGTTCGCCGCGCCAGGAGGGCTTTATACGGTCAATGGCGCCGTGAACAGCAGGAGAAAAGGCATAGACGCCCACCAGCGCCAAGCTGCTCGGCGGCTCCTTCGGTTTTTCCACCAGGCGCAGAACCTGTCCCTGTTCGTCAAGCACTGCCACGCCGAAGGGCCGCGGGTCGGCGACCTCTTTGAGCAGAATGGCCGCCGCCGGCGAACCGCCGGCCAAGGCAGCCACCACCTGCCTGACGCCCCCTTGGATCAGGTTGTCCCCCAAGAACATGAGAAAGGGCTCGTCCTTCAGGAAAGGCCGGGCGGTCTTCACCGCGTGCGCCAGACCCGCAGGCTCTTCCTGCAAAATGAAGGTAAAGTCAGCCCGGCCGCCGAAAACGGTATTGAGCGCCGCCTTGACGCTCTCCCCGGTCTCCGGCGAGATGATCACCCCGATATCGGTGATTCCTGCATCAAGGATCTCCCGCACCACATAGTGCAGGATGGGCCGGTTTGCCACCGGAATCAGTTGCTTCGCCATCGTATAGGTCAAGGGGCGCAGCCGCGTGCCTTTGCCGCCGGCCAGAATAAGTGCTTTCATGTGATCCCCCTTTTTGAGAGAACTCGCGCCATTTCTCAGCAGGAAAATAAAGGGGTCATACCGGTCATTCGGGTGCTGGACTCATGGCTACCTTGGGAGATGGCCCAAGCCGACCTCTGCCTTGCCCACATTGATAATCGCGCCGAAGTGAGTCAGGAAATCCATGCCCAACAACCCGTCGACGAAGGTTCCCGGAGGCAAGGTGTGAGCCACTATTGGCCATTCTTCCAGACGCTGTCCCAAGCAATGGAACCAGGGCGCGGCGACCACCGGAGCAATGATGACCCCATTTGCGGCCATGATGTGCACCCTGCGCAAAGGATGATGGGTATCACACCCGATAGCTTCGACAGCCTCTACAGGTAGCATGGTATGACTGGCGCCGGTATCCAGCAAAAGGCGAAGGACCACTACACTGCCGTCGGTCCCGCCCACCGCCGCCCGCAGGATCAGCAGGTTACCCTGCCGGTGTACCTTGTAAAGCTTGTCTTGCTTCACAACACCACTGCCAAGTCCTCGGGTATTTCGCCCATATATTCCACGGCTACCCGCCTGCCACGAATCGACAGGAGCTTCCGGTAGATCTCATCCCTGTCGGGCGAGTGGGCCAGGACCTCTCCCTTGATGATACGCATATCGTCATCCAGTTCCGTATAAGCGATGAGCACCCATTCGCCAAGGTGTTTTTCTTTGATCGCCTCCAGGTTCATAACCCGGCTCATAGCACCATCTCCATTCCATCTGCTGACCTAAAGGATAGGTCACACCTCATTACACACACAACCAGTATAACAATGCCTGCCCGGCGAAGCAACAACCTACTAACAACGCGGTCGTATCAGCCCACTGTAGGAATCGCAAAACCTAACCGTCCTCACCCGAACAAGCTCCAGAGTCAGCAAGGGGTTCCGATCGCTGAATCCGTCAAGAGCCCTCGATAGTTGCGGCGACAACGCGGATTGCAGTAAAACGCCGTCACCATAACTGCAAATAACCGAAGGGCTGTCAAAAGAACCGTCCCCGTGACACCCCCGACGAGACATCCACTGCCCCGGCCAGCCCTACTTCGAAACGGCCGCGCCCGCCCAGCGGCGCGAGAGATCCCGGACCAGGTCCAGCAGGTATCGCGGTTCGTCGAGCCGCAGTATCAGGCCCGCCGCAGCGAAGACTGCCGCCCCGCAGGCGATGTCCAGCCCCACCCGTAAGGCCAGCGCCAGGCTGCCCCCTGGAAGGTGCGCCGCTAAATACCCGTCCAACACATGCACGATAAAGCCCATCGCTGCAGAGGCGGCCAGCACGCCCCCAGCAAGGCGGAAAAAGGAACCGTCGAAGAGCCCCGGCAGACGGCGCTCGAGCAGCCATGCCAGCACAGCCATGTTCACCAGCGCCGTGAGCGAGGTCGCCAGCGCCAGCCCGGCGTGTGCGAGAAAGCGAACCAGGAGCAGGTTGAAAAAGAGCTTTACCACTACTGTAGAGAGCAGTACCAAAAGCGGTGTGCGCATATCGCGCATCGCGAAGAACCCGCGAGTAAGCGGGAAGTTGAGACAGAAACCGATCAGGCCCACGCCATAAAACAAGAGCGCTTCTGCGCTCATCGCTGTCGCTCTTGCGTCAAAGGCGCCCCGCTCGAAGAGCAGGGTTACGACCGGCTCACGCAGCACCATCAGCCCCACGGCGCCGGGAACGGCCAGCAGCAGGATGACCTTCAGCCCTTTCTGCAGAGCGGCAGTCATCTCTCCCACCCTGGACTCAGCCGCCAGTTTACTCAGAGTGGGGAAAATGGCCGTGGTCAGCGCCAGCACGAACAGGCCTTGGGGCAACTGCATCAGCTTGTTGGCGTAATTCAGCGCCGCGATACTCCCCTCGGCAAGGCCGGACGCCAGCCGCCAGTCGATCATCATATAGACTGAGCCGACTCCGGAGGTCAGCGCGACTGGCCACATCAGCGCCAGCACCTGCCGGACGGCCGGGTCGCGAAAGCTCAGGACACGCGAATACCGGAAGCCGACGTGCCGCAGCGCCGGGACCTGAACCAGGGCAAAGATCAGCGCTCCAGTTACCGCTCCTGCGGCCAGGCCGAAAACGCCAAACCATGCTGCCACGATGAGGGCGGAAAGGATGACCGACACATTCATCGCCGCCGGCCCGCAGGCCGGAGGGCCGAAGATGTTGTTGGCGTTCAGAATGCCGCCGAATATGCCTGCCAGGCCCATGAAAACGATCGAGGGCATCATTGTTGCGGTGAGCACCGTTGCTAATTGTAACGTTTCCGGCGGAAAACCGCCGCCCAGCGCTCGCGCGATGAACGGAGCGCCTGCCACACCAAACAGGGCCGCGACGGCCAGTGCAACCAAAGCGGCGTTGACGACCAGGCTCAGTACCCGCCAGGCCTCCTCCCGGCGTCCCTGAGCGGCGTACTCCGCGAACACCGGCACGATCGCCGTGGTCAGCGCCATGCCAACCACACTGTAAAAGGCATAGGGAATGATAAAGGCAACCAGGAAGGCATCCGTGGTCCCGGTGGCGCCGAAACGATAGGCGATGGCCATCTCCCGGCCCAGCCCTAAGAAACGCGATAGCAGGGTGAGGCCCAGAATAAGCGCAGTGGCTCGCGCAATTATCTTACCTGTGCTCATCATTCAATGTTAAGCCCCCTGCCATTGATAGTCCTACAACACCTTCACAAGCCGGACGAGCCCTTTCAGCCGTTCCGAGAGGCGCAAGTGGAATCTCCCGCACCACATAGTGCAGGATGGGCCG
>DTYU01000015.1 GCA_012961725.1 Desulfotomaculum sp. | reverse complement strand
TGCAATATTCCTACAGTAACTTTACACTAACATAAAAAGGGCCTGGGTTTTACCCAGGCTCCCTTCAGGTGCTGCGTCTTAAGGTACGTTCAGTGTCACGGTTTGGGTCTCGGCATCCCAGTCCACGGTGGCGCCGAGCGCCTGGCCGACCCAGCGCGCGGGCAGCATGGTCCGTCCCGGATAGACGATTTCCGCGGCGCAAATCTCGGATCTGCCCAAACTTAATTGTACCTTACTCTGGTTCTTGCCTTAGAGTCCAATTTCCAGGACGAAAGCGGCTCTTGCTTCACCGGGGTGATGTTGTCAAAGGAGGAACCGTCCCCTTGACAATGAACGTCCCCGTGACAAAAACTGCGGTGTGATTGCCAAAAGAGCCGCTCCTTTGAGAAGCGCAGCGAAGTGCATGCTACATCTTGGCTCCCAGCAACTGCTCAGCAACCTTGTCGCTCAGGTACATTCCTGCACGTTTCAGGTTTTGAAGGACCACTCCTGGGGGCTCGGATAAAAGCTCTTGCCTCATAGCTACAGTCACAACCATAATCGTCCCGCCTATTCTTAACCCCGCAAGTGTGGCAAAGCGTCTTGCCTTGAGATCGTCCACCAAAAGCAAATCAGCGCTTACTTCCTCAGCTAAAACGATAGCCTCTGCCTCTCCCAAATCGAGGTGACCCGCTATCAATCTAAGCGCTGTCTTGTTCATTACTTCCGTCACGCTGAGCCACGATGCTTCCTCAAACTCCTTGACGTTCCTACACTTTTTCCCTTTCTGAACTACTTCCGTATAAATAGTCGGCGAGATCATAACCTGACCAAAAAGGGCTGGTAAAAGCCGGAGATAACCCGCTCGGCTCAAAGTAATAAGCGGTCCCGCGTCACTTACTACCTTCATTAAACAAGCCTAACTCCTTGGCATTCTGAAGGTCGTTTTCGAGGTCTTCAACATCATAACGGTAGAGCATTCTTTTTCGTGCGAGTAGGTCAGAAAAGGCCCAATAACCCAGACCGGCCAGCCGAGCCGCTTGACCGAAGGAAAGAACGCCATCGGCGTAGAATGAAAGTGCCAGCCTTTCCACTACCTCCTGTTGAAGTTCAGCCCGCCGCAGCCCCGCTGCACGCAAAACCTCCGCAGGGATGTTAAGCATTACTGTAGCCTGCTTTTCCACGCCCATACTCTACACCACTACCCTTTCAATCTCTTTCACCAGCATATATTCTACCATAGACTTGCCCAGCTTTGGCACGTTCCATTGCCTGGCTCAGCCGAGTCGGTCCTTCTCGTGCCGCTTGAAGCCCATAGACGCATTCCCCCGCGTAAAAATTGGTATCGCTAAACCTTCGGTCAGTGGTCGCTACCAAAGCTTGCTGTCAGACTTACACACAAGCACTCAAATCCAGCTTGTATTTATTAAAGCAACCCATCCCGCTGTATCGATGAAAATTGCCCTCCACTCCTTGCAAAGGCCGTTGAGACGACCCTTTGCCTTTAGTTCTATCTCTCCTTGTTAAGAAATTACACCCCGACGGAGCCTTCGTTTGAGATGGATTATACCACGTGCTACCCGCAAAAACGGCTCAACCCTCAACCCGATCACAAATATCCACCACCGTCACGACCGTCTAAGGGTGCCGACTTGCTTCACCGGCGGCTGCTGCGATGCCGGCGGTGCTCTGCGCCATTACGCCCAGGTACGCCCAGGGCATCTGCGCGGCGAGCTTTAAGTATGCGTGCTCGCAGGCAAGGTCAAACAGCCCCTGCCGTGCCGCCGCGAGGTTCGCCTTGGCCGCCGCCACTTCGCTTGACGTGGCCATGCCGAGGTCAAACTTCACTTGGACAACCCGCAGGGCTTCCTCCGCCACGCGCACGCCCTCTGCGGTAGCGCTGTAGGCGGCCTCAAGGCTTTCGATGCTGCTGTAAAGCGTCCGGCCGAGGAGCGCCGCCGCATCTTCCGCACTCTCGGCGTCAAGCTCGGCCATGCGCACGTCTTCCTCTCTTATCACGGTACTGGGGTCGCCGGTATCGTAGTTCTGCACCATTTGCTTATAGTCTTCGGCATACTTGGCGATCCAGACGGTCGGGTTTTCACCCGTCGCCCAGGATACACATCTGCTTTCATCCTCCGCAAAGGGTGCAAAGACCGCGGTGTCCGTCAGCACCGGCCGCTCTTCGGCAGGGAGCTTAACCAGTTGGTTAAAGGATACATAAGCGTTCTTAAGCTCTCCCTCCGCCGCGGTCAGGTCCGCCTCGGCCGACGTCACCTGGGCCTCTAAGCTGAGAAGAGCCGTGCGGGCGGCCATTCCCACCTGGACCAGCGCCTGCATCACCGACGCCCTCTTCTCCAATGCCGTGAGCGCCGCCTCTTTCGCCGCCACCTTCTCCTGCGCCTGCAGAACTGCGTAGTAGCGGCTGTAAACGTCGAGCACCACCGTGTCCCGTGCTAATCTGTAGCTTTCCCTGGCGCTGCGGTAGGCGAAGTCGGCGGATTCTGCCGCGAAGATCAGCGGCTCGCAGCCGGGTTCATACGTCGTGTACCACTGGGGCTGAACTGCTCCTGCTGCCGAAACACGCGCATCTTCCGCCTTCTCAAGCTCAAGCTCGGCCTTCTCCACGCTTTTGCTGAAACAAAGCGCCCGGAAGACGGCTTCACCCAGGCTCATCTCCCGCGGCTCTTCCCCCGCCGCTGCCGCCGTCGGCACAGCCAGTAACAGAACTGCGAACAGTGCCGCGAAAAATAGAGTAGGTCGTCTGGCCATTCTCTATCACTCCCTGTATTATTAACTAATCATTCTGCGTTAAGCCAGTCACTTTTTTCTACGCCAGCCTGGTGCTGCCTTCGGCATAGCGCCGCTGGAATA
>DTYU01000014.1 GCA_012961725.1 Desulfotomaculum sp. | reverse complement strand
TTTTTTTTTGCAGGCGCACCAGTCCACGGCTGCTTGAAGATATTAATAACAAGCCGTATAATTGGGACAGAAGGAAAACAAAACTACGTAGGGAAGGGAGGTGAAGTAATATTTTGGTGCGCAGGGCGATATCCTTCATTTTGGTACTGGCTTTCGGTACCGGTGCAGTACTTTTGGGTGATAACCTCTTGGGTTTCGGGCGTTTTGCCGATGCGGTTGCCATCGGCTTGTTAATCGTCTTTGGCCTGTTGGGATTGTTGGCCGGCGTAATTGCAGTGCCCCGCCTGATTGACGGTGTGGTGTGGGCGGTGGCGAAGGGCGAGCAATACCTTCAACGGATGCCTCTGGCCGACCTCCTCATGGGGGTCTTTGGTCTAATCGTCGGACTAATAATTGCAAATTTATTCGGCAACATCCTAAACGCGCTGGGATGGGTCGGAAAGACGATCTGGGTCGGTATTACCGTGATCTTAGGCTATTTCGGCCTTATCATCGGGGTTAAGAAGGGCGAGGAATTCTGGGGCATGCTTACCGCACGGTTTTCCAAGGAGAGGATTCAAAAAGAGAATCGTAATGTAGGACAGGTGAAGCTCTTAGATACCAGCGCGATTATCGACGGACGGATCGCGGACCTCTGTGTTAGTGGTTTTATGGAGGGAACGCTTCTGGTACCGGTGTTTGTGTTGGATGAGCTGCAGCATATTGCTGATTCAAGCGACATCCTGAAAAGAAACCGCGGCCGGCGGGGTTTAGATATCCTGAACCGGATGAGAAAAGAAGCTCATGTTAGAGTCCAGGTGTACGACGATGTACAGGAGCTTGCAGATATTCAGGAAGTGGATGCCAAGCTTGTTCAACTGGCGAAAAGGTTGCGGGGGAAGATCATCACCACTGACTTTAACCTGAATAAAGTGGCTGAACTGCAAGGTGTTACGGTACTGAATGTGAATGAGCTGGCAAATGCACTCAAACCGATTGTGCTTCCGGGCGAAGAAATGGTGGTGCAAGTGGTACGCGACGGCAAGGAGGCCGGGCAGGGAGTGGCTTACCTTGACGACGGCACGATGATAGTGGTTGACGGCGGCAGGAAGTACATCGGTCAGCCGGTAAGGGCTGTGGTGACCAGTGTGTTGCAGACCCCCGCAGGAAGAATGATCTTTGCCAGGCTGAAAAGTCTGCGGGAGGAAACCGGTGAAGCGAAGCTTGACGAGGTGAATGCGGTTGGTTGATTCTGCTGCGGTTGTAGTGGCTGCGGGCCAAAGCGTCCGGATGGGAGGCGGCCCCAAGAAACAGTTCCGCCTTTTGGGAGGCCTCCCGGTGATAAGCCGGACGCTTACCGTTTTTGAAGGGATAGGAAGGATTCAAGAGGTTGTCCTGGTGGTGCCTCCGGGCGAGGAAGACTACTGCCGGCAGGAGATCATTGAACCGGGCGGGTACCGGAAGGTTGGCGCGGTCGTTCCCGGGGGCCGGCACCGTCAGGACTCAGTATGGGCCGGCCTCCAGCACCTGTCCAGCCCGCCGGAGGTGGTAGTGGTTCACGACGGCGTGCGCCCGCTTGTCCGCCCTGGATACATCGATGCGGCTATTGAGACAGCGGTTGTCTGGGGCGCGGCGGTGGTTGCGGTGCCGGCCAAGGACACAGTGAAAACGGTTGACCCCGCAGGTTTGATCACCCAGACCTTGCCCCGGGAGGGCGTATATCTTGCCCAGACGCCGCAGGCCTTTCGCTTCGAGCTTTTGCTTGAGGCGCACCGGCGGGCGCGGCAGGAGGGTTTTTACGGCACCGACGACGCGGTGCTGGTGGAACGTATGGGTGTGCCGGTTAAACTGGTCCAGGGCGGGGATGAAAACATCAAAATCACCACGCCCGAGGATTTCGCGGTTGCCAGGGCCATTATTGGCGAAGGAGTACCGCTGAGGGTAGGAGTCGGCTATGACGTGCACCGCCTGGTCCCAGGACGCCCGCTTGTTTTAGGCGGTGTAGAGATTCCATTTGAAGAGGGCCTTGAGGGCCATTCCGATGCCGATGTTTTGTGCCATGCAGTAATGGATGCATTATTAGGAGCGGCCGGTGCGGGGGATATCGGACGGCATTTCCCGCCGGCGGAGGAGGCCTACAGGGGGATTTCAAGTTTGGTTCTTCTCTCCCGGGTGCGGCAGGAGGTGGCACTGAGGGGTTTTGCGGTGGTGAATGTAGACGCGGTTATTGTGGCACAAAGACCGCGGCTTGCTGCTTTTTTGGACAAAATGACGCTGAATGTTTCACGCGTTATCGAGATCCCGCAATCCCTTGTAAACGTTAAAGCAACGACAACCGAGGGTTTAGGTTTTGCCGGCAGGGAGGAGGGGATCGCTGCGTACGCGGTGGTGCTTTTGCGACTGGTCTGATCGCCGGTTTGCTCCGTTTGCGTTTTCAAGCCGAAGATTAAAGTGGTATAATTAGTCCTAAATGTGACGCTTGAGAGAAATTTAGTATGGTGTCCCCGTAATTTCGGTGTCCCCGTAATTTCCTCCGGAGGAGAGTTGTGTTTAGGCGGCTCAAAGAAGACATACAGGTCTATATGGAGCGTGACCCCGCGGCGAAGAACGCCCTCGAGGTCCTCCTCTGCTATCCGGGTATACACGCCGTCTGGTTTTACCGGGTGGCGCACCGCTTTTACAGGCGGCGGCTTTTCCTGATGGCGCGTCTCATCTCCCAGTTGGCGCGCTTTCTCACGGGGATCGAGATCCATCCCGGCGCCAAAATCGGCAGGGGCTTCTTCATTGACCACGGCATGGGCGTGGTCATCGGCGAGACTACGGAGATCGGGGACAACGTCTCGTTGTATCAGGGAGTGACGCTGGGTGGAACCGGTAAGGAAAAGGGGAAGCGGCACCCCACCATCGGCGACAACGTGGTCATCAGTGCGGGCGCCAAGGTCTTAGGTTCTTTTACGGTGGGGGACAACTCGAAGATCGGCGCAGGATCGGTGGTATTGAAACCCGTACCGCGGGATTGCACGGTGGTGGGCGTTCCGGGGAGAGTGGTCGTCCGGGAGGGCCAGCGGGTACGTGAAGGGATTGACTTGAGGCACGACCTTCTGCCCGACCCGGTGGCAGAGGTGCTGGCGAGGTTTGAGGAGGAAATCGCCGGGTTGAAAAATCGGCTGCAGGAGCTTGAATCAAGAGCAAACCGGGAGGATCGGTCTTGATAGAGCTCTATAACACCTTGACCAAGCAAAAAGAGAGGCTCGTCACGCGTGAGCCGGGGCGGGTGGCAATGTATGTATGCGGCCCGACCACTTACAACTACATTCACCTTGGGAACGCCAGGGCGCTGGTGGTCTTCGATACCATCCGCCGTTATTTGGAGTACTCCGGCTATAAGGTGGAGTTCGTGCAAAACTTTACGGACGTGGACGATAAGATCATCGACAGGGCTAAAGAAGAAGGCCTGGACCCGCACGACTTAGCCCGCAAATATACCGGCGCTTACTTCGAGGATGCAGACGGTTTAAACGTCCGCCGGGCCGACCTCCACCCCAAGGTCTCGGAGCACATTCCCGAGATTATTGCACTGATCGAAACGCTGATTGCGAGAGAGTTCGCCTACGTGGCAGGCGGCGACGTCTATTTTTCCGTGCGGCGCTTTCCGCAGTACGGAAAGCTGTCCGGCCGCCGCTTGGAAGAGATGCTGGCAGGGGCAAGGGTTGAACCGGAAGCAAACAAGCTTGACCCGCTTGATTTTGCGCTGTGGAAGAGTGCGAAGCCGGGGGAACCGACCTGGCCCAGCCCCTGGGGAGGGGGACGACCCG
Source organism: Desulfotomaculum sp. (assembly GCA_012961725.1). Lineage (GTDB taxonomy): Bacteria > Bacillota > Desulfotomaculia > Desulfotomaculales > Ammonificaceae > DTYU01. The sequence continues at coordinate 3,252 of DTYU01000014.1, read as the reverse complement.
GCTGGCACATTGAGTGCTCGGCGATGGCGCTGAAATACTTAGGGACCAACTTCGACATCCACTGCGGCGGTGCAGACCTCATTTTCCCGCACCACGAAAACGAAATAGCCCAGTCTGAAGCGGCCACCGGCGAGCCTTTTGCAAGGTACTGGCTGCATAACGGCTTTATCACCGTCCGGCAGGAGAAGATGTCCAAGTCTATAGGTAACGTTTTTCTGGTCCGGGACATACTGCGGCTTTACCCGGCGCCCGCGGTACGGATGTTTCTTGTCGGTACACACTACCGAAGTCCGCTGGATTATGCGCCGGAGTACATCGAGGCTTCGGTACGGAGCGTTGAGCGACTCGAAACCTGTTTCCAGTTGCTGACAGAGGCACTCGGCAGGGCGTTGCCCGGCAGAGGCGAAGACGGTCTGTTAGACGAGCGGTTATCGGTAATAGAGTCAGAGTTTAAGGCGGCCATGGACGACGATTTTAACACCGCGCGTGCGCTGGCCTGCTGTTTCGATTTAATCCGGGAGGTCAACATTTCGGTCCATGCGGCGGTGCTCCCGTCCAAAGAGACGCTGGAGAAGGCGATGGGGGTTTTCTGCGGGTTCAACCGGGTTTTGGGCATTTTTCCGGAAAGGGACGGGAGACCGGTTTTCAAACGGCGTGTTTCTACACAAACTACGCTCGCTTGGGATATCGAGGGTGCCAAAGATGACGATCTGGCTATGCGGCTTTTGCAACTCCTAATCACGGTTCGCCAGGAGGCGCGGCAAAAGAAGGACTGGACAACGGCGGACCGCATCCGCGAAGGGCTGAGGGAGTTGGGAGTGGTCTTGGAGGACACACCCGAGGGAGTACGGTGGAAGAGAGTGTAAGGGGGAGAGACGGTGAAATGGTGAAACGGAGAGACGGGAGCACGGTGCAAGAGTATAGGCTTAGGGGATAAACTGGGAATTCAGTCTTTGGAGGAGAGATGACCGAGATCCTTTACGGGCGCCACCCGATCCGGGAAGCGCTGAGATCCGGACGGCCGCTGAACAAGATCCTGATCGCGCGGGGGCTGGGCGGCCCGGTATTTCGTGAGATCAGGGGTTTGGCAGCGGCCAGGGGCATACGACTGCAGTTGGTTGACCGGCGGGCCCTCGACAGGATTGCTTCCGGTGGTGTACATCAAGGATACTTAGCTTTCGCGGCGGTTAAGGAATACGTGACGGTAGACGATATCTTAGTAGGAGCTGAAGAACCGCCGCTTCTCGTGGTCCTCGCACATATCACGGACCCCCGGAACTTGGGTGCCATCCTGCGGACGGCTGCGGCTGCCGGTGTTGACGGTGTGATTATTCCGTCGCGGCGGGCGGCGGGTTTGAGCGGCGAGGTGGCAAAGGCTGCCGCAGGGGCTGTCGAGCAGGTCCCGGTCGCCCGGGTAACCAACATCGCCCGAACGCTCCGTTGTTTGAAAGAAAGAGGCTTTTGGATAGTTGGCGCGGAAGCCGGTGCCCCGGCGGTATTATGGGAAGTCCGGCTTACGGGTGCGATAGCTGTCGTAATCGGGGGTGAGACCGCCGGGCTTGGGCGGACGATACAGAAAGAGTGCGACTATAAGGTGCGGATACCAATGTCCGGGAAGATAGCGTCGCTTAACGCTTCAGTTGCAGCGGCGGTTGTTCTCTACGAGGTATTCCGCCAACGCTACAGAGCCGATGCGGGAAATAATAATCGTTGACGGTTACAACATGATTTTTACGCAGGCTGCAGGCAAACAGGTAGACCTGGCTCATGCCCGCGAACGCCTGCTCAACCAACTGCTTCAGTATGCTGTCTTAGCCGGTGTGGAGGTTGTGGTGGTGTTTGATGCTTACCGCGTCAAGGGCGGCAAGGAGCATGCCGAGAACCGGGGCGGATTGACGGTTATCTTTACAGCCGAGGGAGAAGCAGCGGACACCGTGATTGAACGCCTATGCGCTCAGTTATCGGACCGGTTTATCATTTCCGTGGTCACCGCTGATTGGGCGGAACAGCGGTTGGCGCTTGGCTACGGGGCGCTCAGGGTGACTCCCAAAGAGTTTGATGCCGAGGTTAATGCGGTTATTCAGCGCCATCAGGACCAGGTTCCTACGGCATCGCGTCCTGCCGATGACTATATCGAAAGCCGGTTGGCAGAAGACATCAAAACCGTTTTGTCGAAATGGCGGCAGGGCAAAGGATAGATGCAAGTCTGTATTTATTTTTTCACCTTGACGCTCTTTGACCTGTTAGTTATAATGTGAAAAAGCGGTTCTTGGACAACCCATATGAATCGGGGGGCGATAGGTTGAGCCTCAGCGGCTTGAGCCGGCAGGTTTGCCCAGCATATGACGTAATGCAGGACGAGGAGATCGTAGAATTCGCAAGGGAGGGCGACATTGAGGCCCAGGAGTTTCTGATTAATAAGTATAAGAATTTTGTCCGGGCAAAGGCACGCTCCTATTTCCTCATTGGTGCCGACCGCGAGGATATCGTCCAGGAAGGAATGATAGGGCTTTACAAGGCCATACGGGATTTCCGTTTAGACAAGCTCTCATCATTCCGGGCTTTTGCAGAGTTGTGTATCACCAGACAGATCATCACCGCTATTAAGACCGCGACCAGGCAGAAACACATCCCTTTGAACTCATACATTTCTTTGAATAAGCCGATTTATGAGGAAGATTCCGACCGGACTCTGTTGGATGTCGTTTCGGGAGCCAGGCTTACCGATCCGGAGGAGCTGATCATCAGCCGGGAAGCGTTTGACAATATAGAAGATCAGATTGGCGAGCTTCTGAGCGCTTTGGAAAGAAAGGTCTTAATCTCGTACCTCAACGGGAAGTCGTACCAGGAGATCGCAGAGGATCTGAGAAGGCACGTCAAATCGATCGATAACGCGCTGCAGCGGGTGAAGCGAAAACTTGAACGCTACCTTGAAAAGAGAGAAAACTGAGTCTAAAAAGGGGGGTAACCCCCTTAAAAATTTTGGCGGGACTTGTTTGGCGCTTGACGGCGACAGCGGCTTATTCTATAATGAGAAAGCGCGCTGGGGTAGCTCAACGGCAGAGCAGCTGACTTGTAATCAGCAGGTTGTGGGTTCAAATCCCATCCCCAGCTCCAATAACGGAGGTCAGAGGTTAGAAGTCGGAAGCAGGAATCAGGGGAAGGGATTTGTGAGGCGAGGTAGTCTAAGATACTATTTGACTCTTTTGCTTTTGACTCTTGTATCTTTTTCTCTTTATTCTGTTCTTTATG
>DTYU01000013.1 GCA_012961725.1 Desulfotomaculum sp. | reverse complement strand
GATCCGGCCATAATCCTTCGTTAAGCCTTTGATCTCAATCAAACAGCCGGCCTCCAGCTCAGCGCCCCTTATGCACGCGGCCGTGCGGGTGCAGGTGCGGCTGGCTGTGGCTGTCCGTGTGCGGGTGGGTGTGAACGTGCACATGCGGGCGGCTGTGCGCACGCGGACGCAGGTTTAAGATGCCGGCCAACTTCTCCTCGTCGATGGCCAATTCCTCAAACGGCTTCCGGCGCATCCGGTGCAGCAGCGCAAAGTTCGCCGTCGCCTTAACATCCTCCTCAATTACCCCCAGCCGTCCTTCGAGTGCCGCATTCGTCTTGGCCGCCTTCATCATCACGAGGTCGGCGCGGTGGCCGTCCACCCCCATCTCGATGGCGGTCCTGGCGATAAGAAGCAGCATCTCGTCGCTGATTTCGACCTGCGGCAGGATACGCCGGGCGGCAACGATCCTTTCGCGCAGCCGTCTCTGCTCCTCTTGCCAAAGAGCGGCGAAACCTGCCGGGTCCTCCTCGAAGGCCACCCGGCGCTTCACAATCTCCACCCGCAGCGCCGGATCGTTGACGCCGGTGATGTTTACACAGAGCCCAAAGCGGTCAAGCAGTTGCGGCCGGAGCTCGCCCTCCTCCGGATTCATCGTCCCTACTAAAATGAACTGCGCGGGATGGGTAAAGGATACCCCTTCCCGCTCGACGGTATTAACCCCCATCGCCGCGGCATCAAGCAGGACATCCACCACATGGTCATCAAGCAGGTTCACCTCGTCGACATAAAGGATGCCGCGGTTGGCCTCGGCCAGCACCCCAGGCTCGAAACGCTTTTCCCCTTTCTTGATGGCGTGCTCGATGTCGAGCGTCCCCACCACCCGGTCTTCCGTAGCGGATACCGGCAGCTCCGCCACCCGCATCTTCCGAGCCGCCGCCGGCAACTCACCGCCGGCTTCCAGCCGCTCGCGGCACCCGGCACACATCGTTGTCACATCATCGGGATCGCAGTTGAACGGACAGCCTGCCACCACACTGATCTCGGGAAGAAGCGACGCGAGGCCCCGCACCGCCGTAGATTTCGCCGTACCCTTCTCGCCCCGGATGAGCACCCCACCTAGGCGCGGGTTCACGGCGTTCAAGATAAGCGCTTTCTTCATCTCCTCCTGCCCCACCAGGGCCGTGAAGGGGAAAATCTGTTTTTCCATAAACTGCCTCCTTGAAAAGAGTGCAAGAAATTTCGGGGACACCATACTAAATTATTATTCCGTCCTGTGAACCTCGAACCTTGAAGTTTAAACCTTGAACTCAATCGGTCAAACGATGCACCGCCTCGACCAGCACATCCGCTTTGAGGTCCTCGACCCGGTAATAAACGGCCCCCAGCCACTCGGCCAGCCTTTCGGTAAGGCCGAACTGTAAAAAACCGTCCTTCTCTACGTCCACCACCAGACTCTTGATCCGCTCCTCCTCCCGGATCAGCGCGGCCGCCCTCCGGGCCTCCTTCAGGGGCTTCCCCCCGCCCAGGCTGACGTTCCCCCGCCCGTCCGAGACGACGACAAGCACCGGGGAGAGATGCGGGTTCTTGAAAAGATGCGCCCGCGCAACCTCGTAGGCCTTCAGGAGCCCTGCGGCCAGCGGCGTCCGCCCTCCCGTAGGAAGCTCCTCGAGACAGCGGTGGGCAAGCTCGATGCTGTTGGTAGGCGGCAGCAGGACCGCCGCATCCTCGCCTTTGAAGGCGATCATCCCAACCCGGTCGCGCTTCTGGTAGGCGTCAAGCAAAAGGGAGAGGACCGCCCCTTTTGCCGCCACCATCCGCTGCTGCGCCCCCATCGAGCCACTTGCATCAACGACAAAGAGAAGAAAGTTGCCGATCCGCTTCTCCCTTACCTTTTCCCGGATATCGGCGGCCTCGATCGCTACCGCTACGCCTCTTTTCTCCCGCCGTCCCTGAAAAGGCGCCGCCGCCCGCAGCGTGGCGTCAAAGGCCAAGTCGTTCCGCCCCCGCCGCATAGTGGCGCGGACGTACCGCCCGGCCTTGGTGGGGGTCTTCGTGCGGGAGCGCCTGCCGGAGCCTTTGCGCAGGATGCGGTCGCGCCCGTACTCAAACCGTCTCACCGGGAAAGGCTCACCGACGGCGAAAACCGTCTCCCTTGAACCGGCAGCCTGGGGTGCGGGCGGTGCGTCCTTTTCCTCCTGATCCTCCCGGTCATCCCCCTGATCTTCCTGCCCCTCCTGCCGTCCTGCGTGCGGCGCTGCCTGCTCCTCTTCTTCGCCCTTTTTCGGCTCCTGCTGTTCGGGCTCTTCCTCCGGCGGCCCGGGCGGCTCCGCCATATCCTGTTCCTCCGGCTGCTCCGGCGGGGGCGGCGGCGCCTCCCGCCGCCGGTGGTAAAGCACCGACTCCGCCACTTTCTCAACATCCCGAGCAGTTGCCGTCCCCCGACCTTCCCAGGCGGCCAGCGCCCGCGCCGCCTGCACCATTACAATCTCCGCCCGGTGCCCGGCGCAGAGCGCCTCCGCCGCCAGATCAGCAGCCAGCCGGACCGCCGTCGCCGGAACCTCCACCAGCGCCAACAGTTCCCGCGCCCGGACGATCTTTTGCCGTAACTTTTCTTCCTGGGCCGCAAAAGCGGCTATGAACCCTAACGGGTCGTTATCGAAATCCTCCCGCCGCCGGGCGATGGCCGCGCGTGCCGGGGGATCATCCGCCCCTTCCACCGGCACGCACAGACCGAAGCGGTCTAACAGTTGCGGCCGGAGTTCCCCCTCCTCCGGGTTCATGGTGCCGATGAGAAGGAACTCCGCCGGGTGAACAAAGGCCACCCCTTCCTGCTGGACCACGTTCACCCCGGAGGCCGCCGCGTCGAGCAGCACGTCAACCAAATGGTCGTCGAGCAGGTTCACCTCGTCGACGTAAAGGATACCCCGGTTCGCCCTTGCTAACATCCCCGGCTCGAAGCGCCGCCGGCCTTCACGAATAGCATACTCGAAATCGAGGCTCCCCACCAGCCGGTCCTCGGTGGCCGAAACCGGCAGATCCACCACCGGCACCCGCCGGGTGATGGTCTGCAACTCCTCGCCCGCCGTTAGCCGGTCCCGGCAGAAGGGGCAGTACCGCACCGCATCCCTCGGGTCGCAGTTGCAGGGACAGCCCGCCACCACCTCGATCTCCGGCAAGAGCGCCGCCAGCGCACGCACCGCCGTGGACTTGGCCGTGCCCTTCTCCCCGCGCACCAGCACCCCGCCAAGCCGCGGATTGACCGCGTTTAAGATGAGCGCGAGCCTCATTTTCTCCTGGCCGATGATGGCCGTGAACGGAAAGACAAACCGCCTGTATTCGGGCATTTGCGCCTCCTCCGAAAATAAATCGAAATTTCGGGGACACCATACTAAATTTCAAAAGCATCACTCTTATCCCAGTGGCAACGATAGGTCGTTGTAACGCCTATTCCATCGTTTGCAGCGGGGAAACGACCATTCTTCCCACAAAAACTCCCTTAATTAGACTGCGGCTGATCAGGGCAAAAGGTGCAGGTGGCGACGCAGCATTCCCCGCCCGGCGCGGTATGGTTCACCAGCACCAACCAGTGCATGCCCGATGGGGAAAAGACCTTCCCCTTCCCATGCTGCCGGTAGCACCAGTTCCGCCCGTCTATCACCACCTGTCCGGCGCCGTCCGTCACCCTGAAAAGCGTTTCCCCGTGCCAGAAGCCCGGGAAAATATCCACTGCTGTTTTCCTTAAATGTTCCCCGTTGAACCTTGCCTCGAGGCGCACCGGCCAGCCTAAATAACTCCCTTCGTACCAGACGGGCGTAATCACCAGACCTTCCCCTGCCGGCGGCAAAAGGTTACGCTCTCTTTCCACGCAGAAATAGGTCCGGGCCGAAAAACTCACGTCGCCCGTTATCCCAGCCGCCACTGTATAGAGCCCGATGTCGCCGGGCAAAAATTCGACGGCCGCCCAGTCCTCGCCGCCTCCGGGCGCAACTGTTAGCTCCCGGAACCCACCGGAAGGGTTCACCGCCCAGAGCTTGAATCGCCGCTCCCCTTGCCGGGGCAAACCCTCCAAGCCGCTCGCAAAGATCCCTACTTTTACCGCCTCGCCTAAATGATACCTCCCCCGTTCAGGCTTGAGCCACAGCATCCGCGGCCACCTCCCTCACCCGCCCAGCCCGGCCTCGAATGAAAAAACTAAACGGCACCACCGGAGACAGGTTTCTGCCAAGTGACCTCCGTGGTCCCGTTTGCGCTTCTCAAAACTCCTCAGCCATCTGCCAGGTCTGGTCATGCCCTCCACGGGCGCCGGCAGGGTTCGCCCTGCCCTTCCAAGTCGATCGCTCCGATGAGTCTTGCGCGACTCTGCTATATACTCAGGCCGCAGTTCAACCCGACCAGCAACCTACGAAATTCCTGTACGCTTAGGCTACAGTTTAACCTTCGCTACGGTACCTGTCAATATTATTGAGCGTTGACTTTCGCCCGTTCGCGGCAGGCCTTCTGCCGGAAACGGCCCCCGGTCTTTTTCCGGCCTGCGGAATTCGGCGGTCAGAGGCCAATGAGAAGTAACGGTTTGGAAGTCGGAGTAAAAAAGAAATTTGCTCAAGTGAATTTCTCCATTTGAAATCTCACCCCTAGCCTCCCGCATCCCACCTCCCAAATGGTCACAGTTCGGAGGTCAGGGGTCAGAATCAATAATTTAGTATGGTGTCCCCGAAATTCCCGAAATTCCCCCCGAAATTTCTGCCCGCGGCCCTGCCGCTGAGCGACCAGCGGGCTTTACAAGAGCAACCGCCCCGGGATATCATACTTCCGGGAAGTGAGGTACCCAAATGGACAAAACACCCTGGCATACAATGGAGGTTGAGCAGGCCCTAAAGGAGCTAAAGACCGGCCTTGAGGGAGGACTGAGCCCCGAAGAGGCCAAAAGCCGCCTCGAACGGTATGGTCCGAATCAACTGCCGGAAAAAAAGAAGAAGACCCCTTTACTGCTCTTCCTCGACCAGTTCAAGGACTTTATGATCATCATCCTCATCGCTGCCGCCGTTATCTCAGGGATCATCGGTGAACCCGCAGACACCGTCGCCATAATCGTGATCGTCATCCTCAACGCCATTATCGGCTTCGTCCAAGAGTACAGAGCGGAAAAGGCGATGGCCGCCCTGAAAAAGATGGCCGCGCCGACGGCAACGGTCATAAGGGGCGGAGTCCCGCTAAGTATTCCCGCGGCGCAACTCGTCCCCGGCGATCTCGTCACCTTCGAAGCAGGAAAGGTCGTACCGGCGGATATCCGGCTTACAGAGGCTGCTGGGCTCAGGGCGGAGGAGGCAGCGCTTACCGGAGAATCGGCGCCCGTAGAGAAGCACACCGCGGGATTGCCCGACAAAACGCTTCCCATCGGAGACAGAAAGAATATGGTCTACAAAGGCACCATCATCGCCTGCGGCAGGGGTGCCGGTGTCGTGGTGGCTACCGGTCAAGAGACCGAACTCGGCAGGATCGCCGCCATGCTCCAGGAAGAGGCCGACGTCAAAACACCGCTCCAGAAAAGACTTGCCAATTTTGGCCAAAAATTGGCTATTGGCGTGCTGGTCATCTGCGCCGTCGTTTTCGGCCTCGGCCTGCTCAGAGGCGAGCCGCCAGTCCTGATGTTTCTTACCGCCGTTTCCTTGGCCGTTGCGGCGATACCGGAGGCGCTTCCCGCGGTGGTGACGATCTCGCTTGCCCTCGGGGCCAAGAAGATGGTCGCCCAAAACGCCCTGATAAGGAAACTGCCTGCGGTAGAGACCTTAGGCTCCGTCACCTATATCTGCTCCGACAAGACGGGCACACTCACCTATAATAAGATGACTGTCGAAGAGATCTTTGTAGGCGGAGAACTGATCCGGCGTTCAGAACTTAAAGCAGGACGCCTAAAAGAGGCCGGCTCTCTCACCGGCAGCCCGCCGCCCGCAATCTTTTTCCATGCCGCGGCTTTGAACAACGACGTGCAGCCCTGTGCCGAAGGCGCGCCCATCGGCGACCCAACAGAGATCGCGCTGTACAGTGTCGCTAAGGATAACGGCTTCGACAAAACTGAACTCGAAAAGAAACTCCCGCGGGTCGCTGAGATACCCTTTGACGCCGATAGAAAGTGTATGACCAGCTTTCACCGGCTCCCTTCATCCGAGGGCGGAGGATTCGTCTCCTTTACCAAGGGAGGGGTAGACGTCCTGATCGAGAAGTCGGCTAACGCCTTGACGGCCGAAGGTCTGAAGCCCGTAGACGCGAAGAGGCTCTTCCGCGCAAACGAAAGGATGGCGGCCAACGGCTTGCGGGTATTGGCCATCGCCATGAAAAGGTGGGATGAACTCCCGGAGGCTATCTCCCCCGCGAATGCCGAAACGGGGCTTACCTTTTTGGGTCTGGCGGGAATGGCGGATCCCCCGCGGCCGGAGGCGGCGGAGGCGGTCTCTTTATGCAAGACCGCGGGCATCATCCCGGTGATGATCACGGGCGATCATCCCATCACCGCAAAAGCAATCGCCAAGCGGCTCGGCATTCTTGAAGATGACGCCAAAGCGATAATCACCGGCAGGGAACTCGGAAGACTGCCCGAAGCAGAGTTTGCGAAAAGGGTTGAGGATATACGCGTCTACGCAAGGGTTGCGCCGGAGCAAAAGCTGAAGATCGTGAAAGCGCTTCAGGACAGAGGCCAGTTCGTCGCCGTGACCGGCGACGGGGTCAACGACGCGCCGGCGCTCAGAAGAGCCGAGATAGGGATCGCCATGGGGGTCACCGGAACGGACGTGGCGAAAGAGGCGGCCCATATGATCCTCCTCGACGATAACTTCGCCACCATTGTCAAGGCCGTCAAGGCGGGAAGAAGGATCTTTGACAACATCCGCAAGTTTATAAAGTATACGATGACTTCCAACTCCGGGGAGATATGGACGATCCTGCTTGCGCCCTTTTTCGGCCTGCCTGTTCCGCTTTTGCCGATCCATATCCTCTGGATCAACCTTGTCACCGACGGCCTGCCCGGACTCGCCCTCGCCGCCGAACCGGCAGAGAAGGGCGTCATGAAAAAGCCGCCCCGCCACCCCCGGGAAAGCATCTTCGCGCACGGCCTCGCCGCCCACATACTCTGGGTGGGGCTCCTGATGGGCTTTGTATCGATCTTCACCCAGGCGTGGGCGATAAAGACCGGGCACTCGACTTGGCAGACCATGGTCTTTACGGTGCTGTGCCTGAGCCAGTTGGGACATGTGCTCGCCATAAGGGCGGAAAAGGAATCCCTTTTCACTCAGGGGCTGCTCTCGAACAAGCCCTTGCTGGGAGCGATCCTGCTCACCTTTTTCCTCCAGATGGCGACGATATACGTGCCGTTTTTAAACCAGGTCTTCAAGACGGCGCCCTTAACGGCGGGCGAATTGGCCCTTACCCTCGCACTCTCGTGCGTGGTCTTCTTTGCAGTGGAGGCAGAGAAGTTGGTCAAGCGCAAGATGCCCCGACTGCTCAACCAGAACGGGCTTCCGGCTCAAGGGGTTTAGGGGAATCGCGGTGTCCGCAAAATTTAGTATGGTGTCCCCGAAATTTTAGGGAGGTTGGTTGAAAATGGGAAGCGTAAAGGATCTTTCGGTGCTTAAAGAACCCTCCGCCGTCGCCACGGGAACGGGACGTTTCGTCTTCTCCGACCGCTATTCCGTCTTCGATTGGGGTGAGATGCCTGACCAGATAGCGGAGAAGGGGAAGGCGATCTGTCTTGCGGCCGCTTATTTTTTCGAGAGACTGGCGGAAATGGGGATCAAAACCCATTACATCGGCGTAGTAGTGGACGGCGCCGCCAAAAGACTGCGCGATTTGCGGCAGCCTGCCGCCACCATGGAAGTAAAGCTGCTCCGGGTGCTGAAGCCCAAAATCCGGGATAACACCTACGACTACTCGGTTTACCGGGAAGAAAGAGGGAACATGCTCATCCCCTTGGAGGTCATTTACCGCAACTCCCTGCCGGCGGGTGCTTCCGTTTTCAGGAGACTGCGGGAGGGAAGCTTGACTTTGGACCAGATAGGCTTAACAGAAATGCCTGTACCAGGGCAGGTGCTCGCGAAGCCCCTGCTCGACGTCTCCACCAAGCTCGAGGCAACCGACCGCTATATCAACTGGGAAGAGGCGCGCGCCATCGCAGGCCTCACCGAAACCGAAATCAAGGAGATCAGACACATCGCGCTAAGAGTCAATGACCTTATCACCGAAGAAGCGGAGAGATTAGGACTCTATAACGAAGACGGAAAAGTGGAGTTCGGTTTCGACGAACAGAGAACCCTTATGCTGGTAGACGCACTCGGCACCTTGGACGAGTGCCGTTTCACCTTCGAAGGGCTTCCGGTGAGCAAAGAGATCGCCAGGATCTTCTACCGGCAAACCGATTGGTGCCGTGAGGTTGAAGAAGCGAAGATGAAAAATAGGGTCGGCTGGAAAGAGTTGGTGCAGACAGCGCCTCCCCAGTTGCCCGAGAGATTGAGAAACGCTATCGCGATGGTTTATAAGGCTTACACCAACGAACTCACGGGGAGAAGGTGGTTCGATACCCCGCCCCTGAAGGAGGTGTTGGCAGACATCAGGAGCTACCTTCCAAAATGACCGGTCGACAGGAAAACCTGTCTGCGCAAAAGCGGTAATCGGGCCTGTATCATCTTACCCAAAACAGCCCCGGAAAATTTCCGGGGCCGTCATAAACAAAATCTCTGCTGACGCGTCACCAACCGGCGCTTCTCCTGCCGGGGCGGAAAGCCCTAAAGCAGACCCGCCTCGCGCAACAGTTGGCTGAGCCTCTCTTTCTCTTCCGCCGTCGCCTCCACCAGCGGCAGACGCGGCGGGCCGACATTCATGCCCAATATGTTGAGCGCCGCCTTCACCGGCACCGGGTTGGTGGTTATGAACATCCCCTTAATGAGCGGGAAGAGTTCCCGGTGAACCTTGGCCGCTAAGGTGACGTTCCCGCTGGCGTAAGCGTTTATCATCTCCTGCAGCTTTTTCCCGGCGATATGGGCCACGACGCTGACGATGCCCTTCCCGCCGACGGATAGGATCGGCAGCGTTAAGGCGTCATCCCCGCTGTAGATCGCGAATTCGTCCGGCAGTATGCGCCGCAGTTCGCTTACCTGATCCATGTTGCCGCTGGCTTCCTTGATCGCCTGGATATTGGGCACGTCCTTTGCCAGTCGCGCTACCGTGGCTGGCAGCACGTTCACCGCTGTGCGGCCGGGGATATTGTACAGCATCACCGGCAGTTTCGTACTCTCAGCAACCGCCCGGAAGTGCCGGTACAGGCCCTCTTGCGAAGGCTTGTTATAGTACGGCGCCACCAGCATGACAGCGTCGGCGCCTGCCTTCTGCGCCACCTTGGTAAGCGCGATGCTGTCGGCGGTCGAGTAGCTGCCGGTTCCAGCGATCACCGTAGCCTTTCCGCCTGTCTCTTCCACCACCGCTTTGAACAGCGACGCCTTCTCCTCTTTGGAGAGGGTGGGGGACTCGCCGGTCGTTCCGGCCACCACCAGCCCGTCCGAGCCGTTTTCCACCAAGTATCGCGCCAACTTCTTGACCTGATCAACATTCAGCGCCCCGTCCTTGTCGAACGGTGTTACCATGGCAGTAAGCACCCGCCCGAAATCCGCCGCCATTACTTTCACCACCTCCAAAATTTAGAAGTGGGAGGTGAGAAGTTGGAGGTTGGAACATTTTGACAGGAATTCGCTGCGCGAATTTCTTCAAGAGTTCCAACTTCCAACCTCCGGCCTCCACCTTCTATTATTTACACGCAGCCGTGCTCGACCGCCAGTTCCGCGATCTGAACCGCATTCGTAGCGGCGCCCTTGCGGAGCTGGTCCGCCACTACCCACATGTTGAGACCCTTGTCCAAGGAGTTGTCGTCCCGAATACGCCCTACAAACACGTCGTTCTTGTCACAGGCCAACACGGGCATCGGGTACTCCTTCGCCGCCGGTTCATCAACAACCACCACCCCCGGTGCACGCGCCAATATCTCCTTCGCCTCCGGAGCACTCAGCCTTTCCCTTGTTTCTATGTTCAGCGATTCAGAATGGCACCGGAAAACCGGGACCCGCACCGTTGTGGCCGTTATTGCTACGGACTCGTCGTGCAGGATCTTCTGCGTCTCCCGTACCATCTTCCATTCTTCCCGACTGTAATCCATATCCTGAAAGACATCGATGTGCGGAATCAGATTGAAGGCGATCTGGTGCGCAAAGACCTGCGGCGCATAATCTTTGCCGTCGAGAACAGCCCTGGTCTGCAATTCAAGCTCCTTGATCGCCGCCGCCCCCGCGCCGGAAACCGCCTGGTAGGTGGAAACCACGACCCTTTTTATCCCCGCGGTGTCATAGATAGGTTTCAGCGGCACTACCATGATGATCGTAGAGCAGTTTGGATTCGCGATAATCCCCTTGTGCCATTTCACATCCTCCGGATTAACCTCCGGGACCACCAGCGGTACGTCCGGCTCCATTCGGAAGGCGCTTGAGTTGTCCACCACCAGTGTCCCGCGGTCCCGCGCCGCAAGTGCAAACTCTTTACTTGCCGCACCGCCCGCAAACAGCGCGATCTCGATGCCTTCGAAGGACTCCGGCCGCGTCTCTTCGACGGTGTACGCTTCGCCCCTGAAGCGGATCTCCTTGCCCGCAGACCGGGCGGTGGCCAGGAGGCGAAGCCTCCCTACCGGAAAGTTCCGCTCCGCGAGAACCCTCAGTATCTCCTGGCCAACCGCCCCGGTTGCCCCGACGACTGCCACGCTGAACTGTCGCAAAGAAGGCCTCCTTTCTCTACGTTTCAAGGAGTAGAAGTCAAGCATTCAGAATGATTATTTGTGGAAGTTCGCTCTGCGAATTCCTTCAAGATTTCCAACTTCTTCCTCCCGAAATTGGACTTTGTTCACATATTGACATCAACAGACTGCTCCATCGCAAATGAGACTTCTTTAACGTTGCTAAGAAGCATAACATACCACTACCGGCTGGATCTGTTTTCCTTCGAGAGCGTGCAGGATAGTCTCAACCAAAAGATCCATGCGCGCCACAAGCGAATTGGGCTTGCCCGCAGGACTGTCCTGGCCGAACGGCACCATGTAAACGTTTTTCGCGTTCAGGAGCACCCCTAAATTGCGGGCGTTCATTCCCAACCCGTCGTTTGTGGCGATTGCCAGCACCACAGGCCACTGGTTCCTGAGCTGTGCCTTGATAGCCATCAACACCGGCCCGTCGGTGATGGCATTGGCCAACTTCGCCAAGGTGTTCCCCGTACAAGGCGCAACGACAAGGACGTCTAACAGCTTCTTCGGGCCTATCGGTTCGGCACCGACTATCGTATCGATCACCTCACGTCCGGTGAGGTCACGCAACAGCTTTTTCCAGTAAGCCGCCGTTCCGAAACGGGTATCGGTAGTGGCAACCTCCCGGCTGACCACGGGCACTATCTCCGCCCCTTCTTCAATGAGCCGCTTAATCTGCTCCACCACCTCGTTCAAGGTGCAAAAGGAGCCTGTCAGCGCAAACCCTACCTTCAACCCCTTAAGCCGCATCATCAGCACCTCCTTCAAGCTAAGACCGCAAGGTTAAGGCCTTTTTCTTGAATGAGGAGATCAGCGACCACCTGTCCTAAGATCCGGCCGGCCGTCTTTGGCGCCACCTTGCCGGGCAGCGAGGGCGCCAGTATCGCCTCCCTGTTGAGGCTTCTCGCCGCTTCGAAGTCGGTCCCGCCCGGCTTGGTGGCCAGGTCGATGATCAGCACCTCGGGCCGGGTGTTCTTCAAAACCCTAACCGTTAAAACCTTTGCAGGAACCGTGTTGAATATCATGTCGGCTTCACCGCTAATAAACGGTAACCCGGCGAAATCGTTCACCCGGTAACCGCTTTCCGCCGCCCTTGCCCGCTGTGCCGCATCTCGGGCCACCACAGTGACCTTGGCGCCGATGCCGTCCAGCATCCGCGCAAGGGTCATGCCGACGCGCCCGAAGCCCAAAACGAAGGCCGATGAACCGTGGATGGTTATTGGCAGGCGTTCCATGGCTAACTGAATCGCCCCTTCAGCCGAAGGGATTGAATTCAGGATAGCGAACTCATCCCGCTCCACAACCTCCAAGATACTCAGCCGCAACCGGGCGGCGGCCTCCCGCAGGTACCGCCTGGCAAAACCAGTGAAGACCGGCGTCCCCTCCCGGAGCAGCGCCAGGTCCTCCTCCTTAAGCAACAACGGGTCCCCGGGAGTATGCACGTACCCGTCATCACTTACCCCCGGAAACGGGAAGACCACGGCATCCGCCTCCTTGAGTCCGGCACCGACCGTCGCCGGCGACTGAAT
>DTYU01000012.1 GCA_012961725.1 Desulfotomaculum sp. | reverse complement strand
TTTCGAAATTCCTACAGTGGGTTGACACGATCGTACATTTTTCAACTCCTTGACAGGTGCAAGCTTTCTGTATTAAACTTTGTCTTGTATGACTTCGTATTTTAGCGTACAATCACCTGGGTGCATACGGTCTGTTGCTTAACCGTAAAGCTGTTTTTTTATGGCAGGAACCAACCGGTGGGACGGGGAGATTTCGAGGGGGCTCAATAGGAATGCGTACGTTCATGGCTAAGCCAAAGGAGATCGAGCGCCGCTGGTACGTACTCGACGCGGCGGGCAAGCCTCTCGGCCGGCTTGCAACCGAGGCGGCGCGTCTTCTTCGCGGTAAGCATAAGCCGGTCTTTACGCCGCATGTCGATACGGGCGACCACGTGATCGTGATAAATGCGGATAAGGTGGTCCTTACGGGAAATAAGCTTCAGAAAAAGCTTTTCATCCGTCATTCGGGTTATCCGGGAGGGCTGAAGGTGATGAACTACGCGAGCCTGATGAGGAAAAGGCCGGAGCTTGCCGTCCGCAAAGCGATAGAAGGAATGCTTCCGCACAACCGCCTGGGGGCGAAGATGGCCCGAAAGCTGAAGGTATACAAGGGGCCCGAACACCCGCACCAGGCGCAAAAGCCTGAATTGATTGAATTTTAGGGGGGATTAAGTGGCCAAGGTACAGTTCTACGGGACGGGACGGCGGAAGAACGCGATCGCACGGGTTTTTGTTACACCCGGCGGAGGCGACTTGCTGGTAAACGACCGGCCGCTTGATGAGTATTTCGGGCGGCAAACGCTTGAGGTTTTGATAAGGCAGCCGCTTGACATCACCGGGATGCTGGGCCGGTTTGACGTTCGCGCCAAGGTGATCGGCGGCGGGGTGAGCGGACAGGCCGGCGCCGTACGTCTTGGGATCGCCCGGGCATTGGTTCAGGCGGACCCGAACTTAAGGCCGGTGCTGAAAAAGGCCGGGTTTTTGACCCGTGACCCGCGGATGAAGGAGCGGCGGAAGTACGGCTTGAAGAAGGCCAGGCGGGCGCCGCAGTTCTCTAAACGTTAGTGCTTAAGGGATTGACCCTTGAGGTCCGTTCGACGTTCTGCGTTAGGGCTTAAGGTGATAGGCCTTTGGGGTCAGAATATAGAATATCTAACTTCTCGAATCTGAATTCTCAGGTACGAAGTTCAGCTTCTATGCTTGCCATAGCAAGGTAATAACTCCTTCTCCGGGGACGTAACCTTTTTCAGAGCGACCGGGGGAAGGAGTTATTTTTTTGAAGAGGAGAAGGGGGTTTGGTTGTGCGATAAGGCTGTTGGTCTTAGGGATCGGGGCGTATCTTTTTCTCTCAGGAGCGGTCCGTGTATATGATTTTACGATTGTAAGCGGTCTGCAACGGGAAATAGCCGTCCTTGCCCCGGTGCTGGTAGACCGGGTGGTGGTGGTCGATCCCGGCCATGGCGGGCCAGACCCGGGAGTGGTGCGGGACGGCGTCAAGGAGAAAGAGATCACCCTGCGGGTGGCGTTGCGCTTGGCGACGTTCTTAGAGCAGGCTGGGTCAAGGGTGATCCTGACACGCAAAGAGGACCGGGACTTGGCTGAATCTCCGTTTGGCGGGTCGCGGAAACGCCAGGACCTAAAGAAAAGAGCGGCGATCGCGAATGAAAACGATGCCGATGTCTTGGTCAGCATTCACGTCAACAGCTTCACGAGCAGCCGGGAATCCGGCGCACAGACCTTTTACCACCCGGGGTCCCCCGGCGGGCGGGAATTGGCCGTCGCCATTCAGAACGAGTGTAAAGCCCTCTTGGCGAACACGCGGCGGGTCCCGAAGGCGCAAGACTACTTTATGGGCCGGGTAGCGAAGATGCCCTCCGTCGTTGTGGAAATCGGCTTTTTGACCAATCCGCGCGAGTTCAGGCTTCTTCAGGAACCTGACTACCAGAGCAGGGTGGCTTTTGCCATATACGCCGGGCTGGTGCGCTACTTTGCGGCGCAGTCCGGGGCAGCGCCTTCGCCAGGCGCCGTTGAGTAGCCCAGTCTCAAGCATTACATTTCCAAGTTACCCTCCCTTTTTACAAGTCTGTACAATTGTGGGAAACGCCTGCAATAGGCCGATTCGGGGCAGCGTAAGCTCACGCGGGGTACGCTTCCGGCAGGATACAGCAGGACGGTGTTAGCCCAGCAGTCGACACCTTCGTTTTGTCTTGCCCCGCGGGAGGGTATAAGTTCACTGCCTTGTTTTATTCAAGACCGAAAGAGAGAGAGAAAAACAGAAAAAAACAAAAAAAAGAGAGCATGGAGGCACATAACCCCAACGTCTATCAGAATTTCGGACTTTGTTCACGGTTTCATTTTTGTTTATAATTCCAACAATCTGCTGAGTTTAACAAAGGAGTCAGAGAGGGGGCGAAAGCCTAAGACGAATAGTTGCGAGCAGGGAGAGGGAACTCGATTAACATGTAAGGTTGAACGTTTTTTCTGAGAAGGTGGGTCTTATGAGCAGGGTGTTCTTATTGATTTTGGCAGTGGCCCTGATTTTGAGCTCGTTTACTGGTGCTGCAGCCGCGGAACCGCCAGGTCCTGATGCTAGCTTGCGTTTCTTTGTGGGGCAGACCGTCTACCTGGTGGACGGGGAGGCCCAGTACATGGATGCCGCCCCGGTCATTCGCGAGGGGAGAACGCTTCTGCCGATCAGGTTCGTCGCCGAGCCGCTGGGGGCATCGGTGGCGTGGGACGGTGTGGAACGCAAAGTCACAGTTACCACTACAGATAAAGTGATCGAGCTCTGGATCGGAAATGCGGAGGCCTTGGTCAACGGCTTGTCCGTTCCGATCGATTCGGAAAACCTTGGGGTCAAGCCCCTTATTTTGCAGGACCGCACTATGCTCCCGCTGCGTTTCGTCGGCGAGAACTTAGGGGCACAGGTCGAGTGGAATGAATTCGACCGGAGCATCTCCGTGGTGGCGGGTGGAGACGGAGAAAAATCGGCACTGCCGGAACAACCGCGGCCTGTGATTGCAATGTTCGATGCCGACCCAGGCTCTATCTTTGCTGGCGGGAGAACAACCCTCTCGTGGCAGGTGATAGACGCCACTTCGGTCACCCTTGATGGAGAGTTGGTGGAGGCCACCGGGAGCAGAACGGTTTCTCCTGCTACGACCACCACTTATACCCTAAGAGCCACCGGAGAAGCCGGAGAATCGACCGTCTCCCACGAAACGGTAATCGTAATGCCTTCATTCAAAATGCCTTCATTCAGGCCCGGGATGGTGCTGCTGCCGCCGGGCGGTCTGCCTGGCGGAATCAGCATACCCACTCCCGAGGCGGAAGACCCGGAGCCACCGCCTATGACAGGCGAGATCGTTACGGCGATACCGAAGGTTGTCGGCACCGCGTTTCCGCCTGCTGAGGAGCCGCTCTACGTGCGGATAATGTTAGACTCGCTCTACTGCGTAAAACAGGAGGAAGGGAACCATTTCCGCAACCCTGACGAGCCCTACCTGGTGGTTACCGGCTACGCGAGCCACTCGGAACCACGCTCCTGGTCTGCGGGGGTTATCGGGCCTTTCAGTGATGTAGATTCTAAAGAGAACCGGCGGATAGACGACGGGGCCGGGAGAGTGGTTTTTGAGGGCGAGGTGGCACCCGGTGCCACGGTTGGTTTCAACGCTGTGGTGTGGGAGGCCGATGCTTGCAGCGACAGCGGTACCCGGCAAGAGATCGCCGACACGATAGCAGCAGGAATCGAAAGCACCCTTAGTTCGGTGAGTCTTGAAACGTTAGGTCTGCCTGACGTTTTGCATGGGTTCATCACTGGAGCAGTAGCCGACGCCATCGGCCGGTTGATCAGTACTCTGGATTGTTGGATCTATTGTCGGATCCCCGGCGGCGAGGATGACTTGGTTGCCAACGAGACGGTGACCTTGGGTTACGAAGACCTGTGCGCCTGGGCACAGGGCGACCCACACAAGGCCATGGTCTTGGATTTGGATGGCGGTGATTCGGGCCACTACCATCTCCGCTGGCACCTCGAGTTCGACCGGCAGGGGAGCCAATCCTTTGGGGCCAAGTTTACCAACTGGGATGACTTCGCGGCCGGCGATCTACTTGGTGACAGCGGTGACGAGATAGTAATCGTCATCGACGAGGACGCCCCGGGCGATGACGGCAGGTTTTACCTCTACGGCAGCGGCGGCACCCTGCTGCGGACGTTCAATGCCTTTTACACTAAGCATGACCGGGTAGCCATCAGTGACGTGCTCGGTGGACCTGAAGGAGAAGTGATCGTCGCCTCTAATGATGACGGCGGAAAGATCACCGTTTACGACGCGAGGGGCTTGCAGCAGCGCAACTTCAGGGCGCGCTTCACCAAGTTCGACGGTCTGGCCGTAGGGAACGTATTAGGTGACAGCAAGGCCGAGATCCTGGTCGCCTGCGACGAGGACAGGAAGGTATACATCTATGATGGAGACGGCACCAAGGTGGGAGAGTTCGGTATCAACTGGGACTTTGACGGCTGCCGTTACTTAGATGACCACGGGAACCACTACGACGCCTTCCTGGTGGGCGACGTGCTGGGCGACGGATATGCGGAGATCGTCATGATCGACAATAAGAACGGCGCGGACAGCAAGGTCTATGTTTACAATGCCAACGGCCGGGAGCTTCGCACACCGTTTAAACTCTTCTGCACCCATTTCGACGCCGCTGTCCTCGGCGACCTCAAGGGCGACGCCAAGAAGGAACTGCTGATCGCCACCGACGGCCATGACAAAAGCAAGGGATATGCCATCCGTATGTACGGCATCCAGAGCGGCAGCCAGGTCGGCACCAGGTTCTGGCCCTGCTTCACCAAGTATGACGGCTTTGCCGCTGGCGACGTCTTAGGGACGGGTAAGGACCAGGTGCTGCTGGCCACCGACAAGGACAACCGGGTCTATATCGGTAGATAGTGGAAAAGAGCGGGCCGCTTGGGGCTTCCCTTGCGGTCCGCTCTTAAGCTGGCAGCGAAAACCCTCAGAGAAAGGAGGGCGAGACTCCGCGAACAGAATGAAATACAGAGAATGAAATAAAGAAGAGGGTGTCAGCACGAAGCTTAGGGACACGCCCACAAAAACTATGGCGTGCAAAAACAGGGAGGGATGGTTATGAAAAGGCATAAGAGGTTATTCAGCCGCCAAATCCTCTGGTTGGCCATTCTCCTTGTTGCCGTTCTCCTTTTTCCCGCCTCGGCCTCGGCCGACTGGCAAAAGATGAGTCCACCCCCTGACGTGGACAAGTCGGCCCACGGCCATGTCGGCAAACGGACATGTTGGCTGGCAACCGCAGCCAATATGCTGGCCGGCGCCGGCTACGGCGACGGGAAAACGGTCCAGGAACGGGCGGATGGCATCTACAAGGAACTCGTAGCCCACTTCGGCACCGATGGTGGCTGGACAGACACTGCCATAAGCTGGTGGCTGCAGTCAGACCATAACAAATGGAAAGGATCGAATCCTTATACCGTGGTAACCGTGCACGG
>DTYU01000011.1 GCA_012961725.1 Desulfotomaculum sp. | reverse complement strand
GTAGGGAAGTCCGGTGACTGGTACAAGGTGCGGCTCTCTAACGGCCGGGAGGTCTGGATCGCAGGCTGGTTAGTGAAGGCTGCTCCTGCGCCGGCAGAGGCACCTGCCGATTCCGCTCCGGAGGACTCGGCGCAACGGGATGCTTCACTGAAGACGTCCGGGCCGGTGTCACCGTCCACTCCGGAACAACCGCCGGTGAGCCGTGCTGAATCCGGTGCTTTAGTAAGTATAGATATGAAAAAAGAGAATGGCGTTACGGAGATAACCTTCGGCTTTGCCCGCCCGGTGGATACCAGTGCTTACCTCTCACCGGAACAGTTATATTTGAGTATTGATGTTACCGGGTTACCAGCCGGGGAGCTCCCCGCAAGGCAGAATATCGATTCGGCAGTTGTTTCTCAGGTGTATTCAGAATGGTGCGAGGAAACCTCGACCGCCCGAATCGTGCTTGAACTCAAACGGACTGGAGGCCTTAACTGGCAGGAGTTCACTTCCGCTGATAGGAAAATTCTTAGGTTGCGGATGGCGCTCGGACCGCTTTACAAGGTTGCGGGCAAGACCATCGTTCTTGATCCGGGCCATGGCGGTTCAGACGCCGGAGCCATCGGTCCCACGGGCCTATTAGAGAAAGATTTCAATTTAGACGTCGCCCGTTATGCGGCTGAGGAGTTGAGACGCCGGGGCGCCGAGGTGTTTTTGACCCGTGAAAAGGACGAATACGTGGGCCTTTATGAACGGACGGCCAAGGCTGATAAGTGGGGTGCTACGGTGTTTGTTTCAATTCACGGAAATGCATGGGGCGATCCGCGGGAGGTTCAAGAGAAGGCGGGTACCAGTACGTGGTACACCACGAACAATACCCTGGACCACATTGAAAAGAGCAGGCGCTTATCCCGGTGTCTTCAGGGGTCCTTGGTGGAAAACCTTGGCAGAAAAGACTTGGGGCTGTTCACGGCGAACTTTGTGGTGTTGAGAACAGCAACTATGCCGGCTGCTTTAATTGAGGCCGCTTTTGTCTCCAACCCGGAAGAGGAGGCTTTAATGCTTACCGATTGGTTCCGGCAGGCCACGGCCAGGGGCATAGTTGAGGGATTGGAAAGGTACTTTAAGACGGCTTAGGTTAAACAGGAGGATTAGCGCATTTGACCCAGGAGATTTTAATGCTTTCGGACGGGTATGAACCGTGGGTTGACTCGCTAAGCAAGAAATTTCCAGTTTTAAACGTAAGTAACAAGGAGTTATTGAAGGCACTTCAAGACAGGGAGTTTGCAGTCGTTGTCTTGAGCAGAAAGCGGGCGCAAGAGGACGACTGGGCCTTATGCAAAGATGTCAGGTCAAAAACGCGGGCGTTGATCGCGGTTGTACAGCAGAGCTCCCTCGAACCTCCGGTTAGGATGGCGTGGTTCGATGACCTGCTTGACCCTGCCGCGAAAGAGGAGTTTTTCCTTAGGGTTGACAACCTGCTCAGGATCGCTGAAGCCAACTCCTGCTACTTCAGCCGGAAAAAGGGGAACGGCGAGGAGAAAAACGGAAGATGGCCCCAGTTTTTCGGCACTGAAGGTTTTATCCCCCCCTTTACGGTATTCGGGTCAACGGCGATCGATCGAGAGGTGGCACGTAACTTCGTGAAGCTGCTGACGAGTGTGCTAAACACCACCGCAACTTTTGTGCCGATAAGCCCGTCACCGCCTTGGCTTGCCAAAGACCCCGCGCTGGCCCCCGTGGAGTATGTCGGTATGCCTTATTGTCGTACGGCTGGTGAGTCGCCGGTCCGCATTGGCGGGGTATCTCCCTGCCGGTATGCACGATGGCTGGTGAGCATACGGTCGGTAATCGAACGCCGCGCGGTCGTGCTGCCTTGTCCCGGGGGCCTGGTTCTCTATGCGTGTCCTGTTTGTTTAGAGTTTTTCAACGTGCTGTACCCCTTAGGGGCACTCGTTGCCGGGGTGGGGGAGGTGCCCTTAGGCGGGGAGCTCGTAAAGATAGGTCAGCGGCTTAAGATCAGTGTACCGCTCTTGAGGGAGCGCGCCGGAATCGCGCGGACGATGGTGCGGAGGAGCGAGAAGGCCGCCGCGTACCAGTTGATAGAGTCTGCCGCCGACTATCTTACCAAGGAGGTTTCTTACCGGTATAACACCGCTTTCCAGGAGTATTTCCAAGCGGGTGTCTGCCAAGAGCTTGAAAGAACGCCCCTCAAGCAGGAGTACGTCCCCGCAGCGCTCGAAAAGGCGGAAAGACTTGCGGCCATGGGAAAATTGGCCGCGGGTCTCATTCACGAAATCCGCAACCCCCTTACCTCAGTGCGTGGATTTATCCAGTTATTGAGCGAGAAAAAGTCGGCGGGAGATCAAGAGCGGGAATACTTGGACGTGGTCTTATCGGAGATAGACCGGGTTAACGAAATCATCAGGAACTTTCTTTTTCTCGCCCGCTCCGGGGAGTTTCGGCCGGTCAAAACAGACCTTGACCGCCTAATCAGGGAGATTTTGCTGGTCGTTGAAAACCAGGCTGCATTAAAGGGAATAGAGATTATTTACAAGCATGAACCCGGCACTCCGGAGATTCAGGCCGACCCTGAGCAAATAAAGCAGGTGATGCTCAATCTTATCCAAAACGCCTTTCAAGCCATGCCTTTCGGGGGAAAGCTGACCATCTCTCTTTACCCGGAGCCTTCCGGAAACCAGGTTATCTTAGAGGTAGCAGATACCGGGGTGGGCATCCCGCCTGAGCATTTTTCACGTCTCGGAGAGGCGTTTTTTACCACGAAGGAAGACGGTACAGGGCTGGGGCTGGCTATAAGTTACCGCATCATAGAGGATCACCGGGGAAGGATTACAGTCCATAGTGAAGAGGGAAAGGGTTCATGTTTCCTGCTCAAACTTCCGGTAACAATAGAAAATGAAAACGGAGATTCGGCCCGGGACGATTCGCCGCGTCAAAAGTGAAAGACGTTTTGGGGTGCATTTGGATTCCTGCGTATCTCTCGGTATTATTTATCAGGGAATGTATTAGAATTGTGTCAGAGAGGTGGTAGGGTCCTTTTCTTTTAGGCAGGATTGAAATAGACCTTGGAGGTTGGGCAGAATGGGTGACCGGCGCCCTATTGGGCTCTTCGATTCCGGGATAGGGGGTATCACTGTTTTTGAACAGGTGAGGCGCATATTACCGGATGAATCGGTAATATACTTCGGGGACAGTGCCAACGTACCGTACGGAGGCCGTCCGGTAAGTGAGTTAGTGGCGCTGGGAGACCGAATTATCCGGTTTCTCTTAAGCAAAAAAGTCAAAATCGTATTGTTTGCTTGTAACACCAGTTCTTCGGTCTCCATCGGCGTTTTGCGAGAACGGTACCCGGTGCCGATGATCGGCTTGGTAGAGCCCGGGGCGCAAATGGCGGTTCGGGCTACGCGGAACGGAAAGGTTGGCCTAATCGCAACCGAAGCTACGGTAAAGAGTGAGTCATACCCGAAGGCCGTAGCCGCGATCGCTCCGGAGGTGAGGGTATTCAGCAGTGCGGCGCCTGCGCTCGTGCCGCTTGTGGAAGCGGGGAAAGTGGACACCCCCGAGGCGGAAGAGGCACTCAATGTGTACTTGGCCCCCTTAAAGGAAGCAGGTGTTGATACACTTATTTTGGGGTGCACGCACTATCCCTTTTTCAACCCCTTAATTTCCCGGATTCTTGGGCCGGAAGTTGTGCTTGTAGACCCGGCAGAGGCTACTACCATAGAGGCTCGAAAGGAGCTTGTGAGGCGGGGCATCCTTACAAGTAAGGGTAAAGTCAAACATGAGTTTTACGTAAGCGGCGATCCAGAGGAGTTCGACCGGTTGGCCGAGCGGTTTTCTTCCTGGCGCTTGCCGGCGGCGAAAAAAGTGGGGGAATCGGATGCTATTTCACTAAGCCTTGCTTCTATGGGTGATTTGTGCTGATGAAGGTCGGCTTTACCACCACTATACCAGTGGAGGTTTTGTTTGCAGCCGGGGTGGTTCCCGTAGACCTAAATAACGTCTTTATCACCAGCCCGGAGGCGGGGGCGCTCGTTGAGGCGGCGGAGCGCGCCGGCTACCCGCGCAACGTTTGTGCCTGGATCAAGGGGATTTACGGCGCGGTATTGAAGGACCCTGAACTGCGGACGGTGGTGGCCGTTACCCAGGGGGACTGCAGCAACACCCACGCCCTGATGGAGACCCTGGAGCTTGAAAAGATAAGGATCGTACCCTTTGCGTACCCTTACGACCGCGACCGCGCACTTTTGCGGGCACAGGTGGAGCGTCTAATGGAGCACTTCGGCGTGCAGTGGCCGGCGGTAAACGCGATGAAGGCAGAGCTTGACGGGGTGAGGGAGAAGGTCAGGGAGATCGATTTGCTTACGTATGCGGAGGACAGGGTCACGGGGGAGGAGAATCACTACTACCACGTAAATTGCAGCGATTTTCAGGGGGACGTGGCGGCTTACGCCGGTAAGGTCGCGACTTTTCTCAAAGAGGCCAAAAACCGCCGTCCCCGGCTGGCGCGGGTGAGGCTCGGTTATATCGGGGTGCCGCCCATTTTCACCGACCTCTATTCATACCTTGAAGAAAACGGGGCGCGGGTGGTCTACAATGAAACCCAGCGCCAGTTCGCGATGCCTTATGCGACTCAAGACCTCATCGAGCAGTACCTGCTATATACCTATCCTTATGGTATTTTCTACCGCCTGGAGGATATTAAACGGGAGATAGCTCGGCGGGAGATCGCAGGGGTCATTCACTACGCACAGAGCTTCTGTTTCCGCCAGATCGAGGACCTGATCATCAGGCGGGTACTAAAGGTTCCGGTGCTTACCATCGA
Source organism: Desulfotomaculum sp. (assembly GCA_012961725.1). GTDB lineage: Bacteria > Bacillota > Desulfotomaculia > Desulfotomaculales > Ammonificaceae > DTYU01. The sequence goes on along the minus strand of DTYU01000011.1, from coordinate 107 downwards.
GGGTGACCGCCCCGGCCCGGTTGATGCCAGGACGAGGATCAGGGTCGACGCCTTCTTGGAAATGATCGGGTAGGATGATCCTGGCAACCGATGCGCGGCGGTCTATT
>DTYU01000010.1 GCA_012961725.1 Desulfotomaculum sp. | reverse complement strand
CAGGGCAATTGACTATCTAAATTATTATTTGGTAAAAGAAACCTAAACTTTAGCCTTTCTGGGCTTTTTTCCGGTAGATGAGTATAAGATAAATCGCCAGGCCCAAAAGCGCGGCTGTCAAAAACAGCGGCTGCAGTTGTCCGGTGATCTTATCCCAGTTATGCCCGAAAAGCATCCCTAAGCCAAGATAGATGGCGCTCCAGGAAAAAGCAAAAACAGCGGTCAAGGCCAGGAAAAGAGCCGGGCTCAACCGCCCGGCACCGGCTAAATACGGGGTAAGATTGCTTATCCCCGGGATAAACCTGCCAAAAATGATAAACCCCGGCGCTGAGTGCTCCAAATAACTGCGCGCCTTATCAAGCCGTACAGGCGTTACTTTTAGCAGGCGTCCGCCGATCTCGAAAACACGCGCGCCCAATCGCGCTCCCATAAGGTAAGCCAACACTGAACCGGTGAGAAATCCCGTCGCTGTCGCGACCATGGCTGCGGGAAAGCTCATATGTCCTTTCCCGACCAAAAACCCGCCGATGATCACCATGATCCCGCCTGGGAAGAAAGGGACCCCCAGAGCCTCAATAAAGCTGCCCAAAAGAATCCCGCCGATGCCAAAGGCCGCGAGGTAATCGAGAATGAACTGGTTCAACGCCGATTTCCCGCCTTTTGCGGTGAACGGAAACAGCTTTTGCAAGGGCGGTACCCCGCCAGTACCGCCTCTTTTTCGCTGTCGAACCAGACCCTGTTGGCAAGGGAAGGCAGGTGGTTACAGCCGGGGCGGTGATAGACGAAACTGCGCCGGTTGCCTACCACCCGTCCGCTGTGAAAATCGCGTACGCCCCATAACCCCCGCCCGGAGCGTACCGCTTCGCGCTGCGCCGCCAACAACTCCTCTAAGTGCAGCAGGTTTGGCGGCGAGGTATATAGCTGGGCATAACCGTCTTCTACAAGCTGGCGGTTGAAGAGTTTCTCCTCTGAATAGACATAGGCCAACAGCCGTCCGTAGCGATCCCGGTAAACAACGTCGAATTCGAGGGTTACCACCCGGTTCAGCAAATGTTCCTTCGTATACTCTTTCGCCTTGAGACCGAATAACTCCCCGGCCTGACCTTTGCCCCCAGTCTCCGGAGCGTTGACCCCTATGAGGCGGACCTTCTCTACTGGAGAAACCTGTACCGGGCTCTGCAGGCCCGAGACATCGGAGCCTCTGCCTTTCAAACCGACCGCCGGCCCCGACAAAAACTCAACCCTGACGGTATCACCGTCGATTACTTCGACGACCCGCGCGGACATACCGCTCTTTGAGCGGCTAAGCGGCCCGTCAGGTTGATTCCCGCAACCCGTCAATAGAAATATGAGGAACGCAAGGAACCAGAAAAACCTAAAGTACCCGCGCGAAACCACTGTAAATAACACCCCGGTAACCATCCAGCGTCACCATCTCGCCGTCCTTCAGCAAGGCAGTCGCCCCTTCCACACCCACGACGACAGGTATACCGAACTGTAACCCGACAATCGCCGCATGGGACGTGAGACCGCCAACCTCGGTCACTATCCCGGCACAACGCTCCATTGCCGGTACAAACTCCTTATCCGTGGCCGGCGCCACCATGATGTCACCGGGCTGAACCCTGGCCAGCGCCTCGCTTGATGTGTGCACCACGCACACCGTTCCGGTTACCGCCTTTGCCCCGATCCCGATTCCCCTGGCAAGCACATCCCCTACGGTATGCACCTTTAGGAGATTGGTGGTGCCGTGAACCCCCACAGGAACGCCCGCCGTAATCACCACCAGGTCGCCGCTGTTTATGTGGCCTGCGGACACCGCTGCTTCCACCGCCTCCTGAATCATCTGGTCCGTGCTCTCAATCCTTCTGACGATCAGCGGCAGCACGCCCCAAACAATACTCAGCCGCATAGCCGTCCTGAGATGCGGCGTAACGGCAACGATCGGCGGCCGGGGCCGGTACTTGGCCACCATCCGCGCGGTATACCCTGTCTGGGTCGAGGTGATGATGGCGGCGGCCCCCAGGTCCTGTGCCGCGGCACAGGTTGCGTAGCTGATCGCATCCGTCACCGTATGCCTTGAAGACGCCTTACGCCTGTCCAATATCTCCCCAAAAGGCATAGACTCCTCCGTGCGGGCGGCAATTCTTGCCATCACCGCAACCGCATCCACCGGATAGCGTCCGATGGCGGTCTCTCCGGAGAGCATCACCGCGTCCGTGCCGTCGAAGATGGCGTTGGCAACAT
>DTYU01000009.1 GCA_012961725.1 Desulfotomaculum sp. | reverse complement strand
TCAGTTCAGCACCCTTACGGACGGTTCAAAGCCAACCTTTTCAATCAGTTCTAAATAGTCCTGGGAAGTGGCCTCTCCCCACTTTTTACCTAACAGAGCCAAGAAGACTGCCTCCATGACATTAGTCCCGAAGGAACGCCCCGCGAGTTCAGGGGTGGTGGTGATAAGCATCCGGGCACCCCGTTCCTTAAGCAATGCCTCGTCTTGTTTGGTCGTGGTGTTGGTAAGGATTATCTTTCCGGGGATCGCGGCCGGAAGATGTCTTTTAATGAAGTGGAAGTCGCCGGCGATGACCTCCGCCCACTCGTAGTAACGCCCATATTTGGGTTTTTCCTTCTCCTGCTTCTTTCCCGTTGGATAAAGGATTTTGAAGGGAAGCCGCCCGAGAACGGGGAGGACAAGGGCAGCCAGAAAGGCAACCGTGGTGAGGCTCCGCAACGGCACGGGAATCCCAAGGGCGAAAATCAGGTCCCCAAAGACGACTTCGGCCCGGTTCTCAATCAGGGCCTCGGCCATTCCGAAACGGTCAACAGCGCTGACCAGTAACACCCGTTGACCCCTGCGCAGGACACCCTCGCGGAAGAGCCGCTGGATCACCTGTCGCTCTAAGGTGTTCTTCAGCCCTGAGCCGTCGCAGACCGGAGTGGCCCGCAAGGTTCTAAGGAGCTTTAACCCGTCCTTTACCGGGTACCGGCGGCTGCCGGCCACTAAGTAAACGTCGATCCCGCCTAAGCCCACGGCGTCAACCTTGCCGTCCAGTTCCCGCAGGAGTGTTAAAGCCTTCTCAAAATCGCCGTCTACCCCGCAGCGGGAGATCTCAAAGGTCTCGCCCAAGATCTCCACCGTTACCGTGTGGTCCCGCTTCGAAGACCCCAAACTTACGCTGACGACCCTTTTCAAATCAAGCCCCCGCATCCTGAAACCTTCATACAACGAGCACGCCAGAGGACAGCTCATCCTCAGCTTGGTCTGGCTTCCGGTACCGTTTCAAGGTCATAGGCCCGAACCGCATCCCACAAGCGTACATCCCAACAGGCCACCACAATAGGCTCTCTCACCCTTTGATTCAGCGTCAGAACAGCCGCCGCGTGGATCGCATCAAAACCTCGTAACGGATGCTTCTCAGTCAGGTCACCGGCAAGATTCATGAGACTGTCCGAAACTTCAACAGAAAGATAACTGTGCCAATCGTGCAAGAAAGCACTTAAGGCCAGCCGATAGCCTTTTTCCTCCAAGGCTCCCTCACGAAAACCGCGTGCCAGCGCTGCCCGTGCTTCGGTGTAGGCAACCTTGCAAGTCGCTACAATAAGAGATTTGTTTACAAGCTCCCGTACAGCATCTGAACCGTTTTCATCTACGTATAGTTTTACTAACGCGCTGGTGTCTAAGTAACAAATCACCGGCGGTCCTCCGTTATCATCTCCGCCAGCGTCTTTTCGCCTCTGACGGAGGGAGACCGGGCTAACCCCAAGGGCTTGCCGCCCTTCCAAGAAGCAAGCCGGCTGTCGACTAAACTAAGAATCTCGGGCGGCGCCTGTAAATCCGCCGGCACTAATTTGGCAATGGGGGTATTTCGTTCGGTAACAACCAGGGTTTCACCCTGCTTGACACGCTTGAGATACCGACTAAACCGATCCCTGATTTCTCTGATGCCCACCTCCATTTTCTCACCTCCATGTGGTCACATTATAACACATTTGAGTCCACAATACAACCTCCCTGAGTCCGCTTTCTGAGAAGCGGTCACAACTCGCTGGCGCCAAGGCGTGAAAAAAGGCCATAAACGGTGTAAATCGGCGCTCTTTGCCGGAAACGGCCCAACCTACAATTCTGGGATAATAATTTAGTATGGTGTCCCCGAAATTACGACGACTTCTGTTTACAGCAGGCTCCGTTCTTTCGGCTTGCCCACCAGCCGCCTG
>DTYU01000008.1 GCA_012961725.1 Desulfotomaculum sp. | reverse complement strand
CGAAACGCTACGGGACCCCCAGACGTCGTCCATAATCCCCACCAGGGTGCTCACCGCCGTGAGGAACAAGAAAGGCAGCAGCCTTTCGCCGTAAAAACCGCCCGCGCTTATAAGCAAGGCCGGGACTGACAGCAGCAGAAACGAGAAGAAAAAGACTATGCCTCCGCCGAGGGGAATCTCCTGGCCGAGGTAGTTGGGGTGCATGCAACCGGCTGCACGGAGCAGGCTCAGGCACGGACCGCAGACTAAACGCGCAGCAAGGAATCCCGCCAGCAGAGCCGAGAGATACTGCCAGCCTTCCATTATCGCCCCGCCACCCTGCCCGCCCCTCTGTATTCAAGGAAGAAGCGGCCCAGTGTCAGCAGAACGTCGCGAAACTGGCGTCCCCGGTGAAGAAAACCGCTAATATTCCGGCCTGTTTCCCGGTGACGCATCGGCAACGGAATCTCTGCTATCCGAAACCCCCGGCGGGCCGCCTTTATGGTGAGGGCAACCTCCACCCCATACCCTCCGGCAAAGGGCAATACGGCAGAAAGCGTTTCCCTTGAGAGCGCCCTCTGCCCCGAAAGGGGCGCCTTCATATCTAAGCCTGTGAAAAATCTTATCCCTCTGCCGGCTAAAGTACGTACGAGACCGAACCCGCCCTTGGTCTTGGGGGAAGGGAAACGGGCGACAGCCATATCCACCTCGCCGCTGAGGACAGGGAGGATGAAGTTGCGTGCCTCCTGCGCGCTTTCGCCCAAGTCCGCATCGAGGAGGACTATCACCTCCCCGGCGGCCGCCTGCACACCCCTGTTGAGCGCAGCCCCCTTGCCCGAGTTTCTCAGGAGCCGGATCACCCTTGCACCGGCTTTTCTTGCCAAATCCCCGGTTCTATCGGTTGATGCGTCGTCGATGACTATCACTTCGGTCACTTCAGGGATCCTGAAGGCGGCGCTCACCGTATCACCTATCCGGGCTGCTTCATTGTAAGCGGGGATGATGACGGAAACCCTCTTCATCGCGTCCTCCAACGATACTCATGAGCGTTTTACGTTGTACCGTTGCGCACACTCGAATATGACGGCAGCATCTGTTCTGCCGTCGGTTTTGATCCATAGTGCCCCGGGTGACCCGACAGCGACAGAACAAGCGCCGCCCGGCCCCACGGAGTATCGATGTTGTCTACAGTACTAATCTTCCGCTTCTGGTACTCTTTGATACTGTTGCCGTTATCGCTGCTCTCCTCTACAGCCGTCAGCACAACCCCTTCCGAGACCAGTCCGTCTATTATGTTAAGGTCGACCACCGAAACGCGCCTGATATCCGTTCCTTCAACCCCGCCGATGACTACGGCCGCTTGGGCCGGGACGTTACAGTTGCCCGTGGTGCTGATTAGTCCTTCTCTGTTGAGGTAATCAACAAATGTGGGGTTCCGGCCGGTGGCGACTGCACGTCCGATCTCTCGCGCGACCTGTGCCCTCACCTCCTCAGGTTTCTTCCCATGCCAACCGAAGTCCTGTGCTATTTTTGCCTGGCGGTCCGCCAAATCGAACTCATCCATCAAAGTGATGACCGGCTCAACGACAGCGCCTGCAGTATTCAGATCATGCAAAAGTTCAGCCGACGCGGGTCCACCGACTTCGAAGACGGCGACACGGACGCCATCAAGTCTCCCGGCCACCGTGAATTGCGCAATCTTTTGTGTTATGAGCTGCAGGGTGCTGTTCTCCTCCTCCAACCGGTCACAGCGCTCGTGCACTTCCAAGGTCTCCAGGCGCAGCCTGTTCCACTGCTCCTCGAGCCGGTCGGCTATCTCTTCCTGCTGCCTTGTCAGGGTTTCGTTTCCCACCATCGTGGT
>DTYU01000007.1 GCA_012961725.1 Desulfotomaculum sp. | reverse complement strand
ATCTCCCCGATAATTAGGGGATAATTAGGGGGTACAATACTAAATAACTTTTTCGGTTCTTTTTCTGCAGGCCACCTTACTCCGCTCCTGCGTGGCCATAAAGCCTGTCTCAATGATTCTTCAAGCCAAACCAGAAAAGGCTCGCCGCCAAAACCGGCAGCCCTCTCCTCTGCTAAGGAAAATGACTTGGTATACTGTCCCCCATGATTAACATGATCAACAAAAAAAAGCAGGCGCCTGGGCGCCTGACTCAAGGATGGTGTATGGTACAGAGGTGATTCGCGACGGTCCGGACAACCCGCGCAACCATTACCGCACCCTATTCTTCACACCCGCCGTGCTCTCCGGCGTGGGCTTCTTCCGTTGCCGCCTCAAGCGGCAGGGCGAGCCGCTCGTCCTTCACCGCGGCTAAGACCTCCGCCACTTTTAGGCGCGGGCCCGGGTGCACCTTGATCCCCTTCTCCTGTAACAAGGCGAAGGGTTTCGGCCCGATAAACTGCGTCACTACCGCCCCGACGCCCTGTTCAATCAAGAGATCGGCCGCTGCCAGCCCGCGACCGGCACGCAGATCGCGGGCGGTATTTCCACCGCCGTAACCTCGCCCGTCGCCGGGTCATAGAGCAGGAAATGGCTGGCTATCGCAAAATGAGGCGAAAAAAGCGCTTCACCGTCCGAACCAAGAGCCGTGATCGCCACTTTGCCTTCCATACTGCTTCACCTCCCCTCCAGCACCGGAGTTGTTTCCATCTTGACTTCTATGCCGACCCGCCTGACCTTTCCCCCATAACATCCAGGGTTACCGCCACATTGATACAGCTTCCAGAAATTGTACCTGTCTGAAACAGGTTACGTTCCAGGTCAGCGGCACCGAAGTCGACGACCTCGGGTGACGCCGCCGAATTCGTTGGTGCGCACCGGTCAGACTCTCCCGTCTCCCCAGTTCTGTTAGTGATACCTAACTTTCCTCTTAAAAATAAATGCCCTGCAGTGCATTACCGAACTCCTTCAGCCGGATTTTCTGGACTTCGCCGCATCAAATCGCCCCCGTGACCCGGAAAGATAACCGTCGACCCTCTCGGCTTGCTCCAACAATTCCCTTGGTAAGTTAGACTCAACTAACATTTTGTTACCATCATAGCCGCCTTCCGCCACATTGTCAAGCATTTTTATCAAAGAGGTTCGTCCCCATGATAAGCGCAACGGCTCAATACAAAATACAGAATGCAAATTGAGACGTTTCCTAAAGACGGTAGTAATCTCCGTGGCCGGGGAAGACCACCGCGCGTTTGCCTTGCCGCTTCAGTTCCCTGTCCATGGCCTCTATGACATCCTTCAGGGCAGCCATCTCCTCACGAAAGACCTGGCTGTTGGTATTCGTGCTTGTCATCAGGTACCTGGCCAGGCTGAGGTTGTTTTTCTCCTCGGCTGAAAGGCTGCCGGTGTTGATTAGGTAGTCGGCGCTGAAACACAGCCCGTGTTCCTTGTTAACGAAAAACACTTGCCCGGGGATATGCCCTCCGTGGCTGTCGAGTACGAGGAATTCTAAGCTGCCTACCGAAAAGGCATCTATCACGTTAAAGGCGCCGAGCGTCCCAATAGGCACCGTTGAGAAGAAGCACGGATTTTTGGGGTAGCGACATTTTGTGGATTTGTTAACGAGCCTGGTGAAGTACTTATTCAGTTCGAGTAGCCTGGTGTTGCTCCCGTATGCCCGGTTGTCGTGCTCCATGACTTGGCGACTTGCCGGATGCTGATGTTCCCGCCGTTCTCGGCGATCAGAGAGGATAGTTCCGCGAGGGAGCCCGGCCTGTCCCTGAGAAGAACCTGGGCCTTGACCATCAGCTCTTCCTTTGGTTCAGGGTGCATTCCGGGCACTGGCACACGTTCATAAACCTTCACGGTAGCCCCTCCCCCGAGGCAGTAGTGAAAAGCCCATTTTCCCCTCTCCTTCTCTTTCACGCTCTTTCGAACATTAAGCATTTCGCTTTGAATTCGCTTTCTGCGGCAGCGCAAGCTCAATAAGTCTCTAATTGATCATGGTTACGGCGGCCAAATTCGTGTAGAATGTTAATTGTCGGCTTCGCATACGCCTATGAGGTCGCAGGCATCAGATTTTTCACCCGTGACGTGAATTCTGCCGAAAGACAGATGACAAAACCGTATAAGTCGGCGTGTATGAAGGGGCTTGTTTCTACCATAGAGGGGTTTTGGCCCGCCAACAGACTGGCTGGCGGTGCCGCTGTGCCGCCGGCTTGATCTTTACCATAGGGGGTTTTGGCCTTGGCGTCCTTTTACCGCCGTATCGGCTCTATCGCCGTTTTGGCCGCGATCTTAGCGGCGGTCACCCTGTTCGGGTGCAGTCTGTTGGACGGCCGCGGTCTTCAGGTACTGGCGCCGGGAATCCGGCTCCAACCGGGGCTGGAGATCCCGCTGGCGATAGACGACCACGACGAAAACAAGAACGGCGTCCCCGACGCCCTGGACCTAGTGGCCGGGGCGCGGATGGAAGTGAAGCGCGGTACCAGCTACGACGCTGGCTACTATGCCAGCCACCCGCCGGAAGGGCGGGGCGCCTGCACCGACGTCATCTGGCGGGCGTTCCGCGAAGCCGGCTACGACCTAAAGAAAATGGTTGACGACGACATCCGGGCGGCACCCGAGGCTTACGGGAGTACGGGGTCACGTCCCGACCCGAACATCGACTTCCGCCGGGTCTCGAATTTGGCGGTCTTCTTCAAGCGCCACGCGCAGGAACTCACCACCGAGGTGAGGCCCGGCGACCAAGAAAACCTGGCAAACTGGCAGCCGGGGGACATCGTTCTCTTCGGCCCGCCGTACGAGCACATCGGGATCATTTCCGACAAGCGCCGCTCAGACGGCGTGCCGCTCCTCATTCACAACGCCGGCCCGCGGGCAGCCGAAGGCGACTACCTCCTGCACTGGCCGAGCAGGATCACCCACCACTTCCGCTACCAAGGCCCGTCTCCGCCAGCCGCCGGCGGAAACTAAACCCTGAAGCAGATTTGGGTTGTCCCGCCGATATACTCTAAGAGGGGACAGTTATTCTTGTCATGCACGATGAAGATACCCAAAAAGAGAGAATCCTGGTGGAAAAGGCTAAGCATGACCCTGCTGCCTTTGCGGAACTCTATGACCTCTATTTCCCCAAAGTCTTCTGTTATGTGAGCTGGCGGGTAGGAAACCGCAGCGATACGGAAGACCTGGTCGCCGATATTTTTTGGCCGTTTTGCGGGAGATCAGGTCCTTCAAGCACCACAGAGGCGCCGCTTTTTCAAGCTGGCTTTTCCGCATCGCTTACAACAAGGTCGTTGACTACCACAGAACGAGACGGCAAAGGGACGATCTCAGCATCCACGACCTCCCGGATATCCCGGACGTTTCGATTTTGCCGGCTGATGATTTGGACCGCCGCCTGCTCTTCAAAGAGCTTTACCAAATGATTCAGGAACTCCCGGAGCGCCAGCAGGAAGTAGTCACCATGCGCTTCTTCGCCGGGATGAAGAATAAGGAGATCGCAAAGGCGCTCGGGATATCGGAGCGGAGCGTGGCCTCCTCCCTCTGCCGGGGCCTGAAGACCTTGCACGCGAAGTTCAGCAAAGGAAAGCAGTAATTCCGCCCGCCTATCGTTTTAAGAAGTGGAGGTCGGGAATCATGCGCAGACGCGACAACATAAGAGACGAGGAGGTGGTAAAGCGGCTCGAGGAACTGCTTGCGTGCGCAAGCGATCCGCGCCGGGACGGCACTGCATTTTCTGCGTTCTGCGCGCGGCTGCTCGCTCTCAAGCCCAAGGCAGAGGCTCGGTTTGAGCTTTCTTTGAAGGAGAGGCT
>DTYU01000006.1 GCA_012961725.1 Desulfotomaculum sp. | reverse complement strand
TAGTGGCTGCCGGGGCCGAGGTAAGCGTAGTGCCGAAGATCGCTGGCAAGGTGGCCATGGTCGCGGTCGATGTGGGGAGCCAAGTGAAGGCCGGGCAGGTGGTCCTGCGGCTTGATGCGCCGGAATTGGCGGCGGCCGTTCGGCAGGCGGAGGCGGCGCTGGCCCTTGCGCAGTCGGGCCTCCGGCAGGCGGAGCTTGATTACACGGTGGCCGCCGCGAGCTACGAGCGCGGCAAGTTCCTGCTTGAGCAGGGTGCCTTGCCGGAGGCCGAATTTGAGGCGAAATATGAACTGCCGTACAGGTCGGCAAAAGAACGCGTGGAGAAGCTGGCGCCAGCCCAGGTGGCACAGGCGGAAGCGGCGTTGGCCTTAGCAGAGGCCAATTTGGCGAACACAGTGCTGACGGCGCCGCTTGACGGCACCGTAACGGCGCGCGGCGTGGATCCCGGTGAGATGGCTTCGCCGGCGGCGCCAGTCCTTACCATTGCAGATCTCGATCCGGTGATGGTGGAAGCGGAGGCCTCCGAGTGGCAGGTGAACCGGCTTGCGGTAGGGCAAGAGGTCAGGGTCTTTGTCGCGGCCGCCCGGGCGGAGCCGTTTACCGGTGTCATCAGCAGCCTGAGCCCGGCCGCTGATCCCCGCACTAAGAGTTACAGGCTCAAAGTGAGACTCGCCAACCCGCACCGGCTGGTCAAGCCCGGGATGTTTGCGCGCGTCGATTTAGGCGTGACTGAAGAGGTCGTACTGGTGCCACGCGATGCGGTGGTGAGCAGGAAGGAGACGGCTGTGGTCTTTTTGGTTGAGAAGGATAGAGCGGTTCTCCGCAGGGTCCAGACGGGGGCATCCGACGGGCGCAACATTGTAATCACTGAAGGCCTTGAGCCCGGCGAAAGCATAGTGGTCTCGGGCCAGGAGCGTCTGACGGACGGTTGTAAAGTGTGCGTGGTGAAGAGCCAGGGATGAAGATCGTTGACCTTAGTGTAAGAAGGCCCGTTGCAGTGATCATGGCCATGTTGGTGATCATTTTACTCGGCGGCGTCGCCTTCAGCCGCCTGGCGATCGACCTCATGCCACAGATGGAGATACCTGTGGGGGCAGTCATCACCGCGTACGAAGGTGCGGGACCGCGCGAGGTGGAACAGTTGGTCACCCGGCCAATCGAAGAGGCGGTGGCCACGGTGGAAAACATCAAGGACATCTCCTCCGTCTCCCACGCAGGGACCTCGATCGTGATGGTGGAGTTCAACTGGGGCGTGGATATGGATTTGGCCGCCCAGGAGATGCGGGCAAAGATCGACTGGGCCAAACGGTTCCTCCCGAAGGACGCCGGCTCTCCGGTAGTGCTCAAATTCGACCCGTCGATGATGCCGGTGGCCACATACGGTCTCACCGGCCAACAGAGCGCGGTCGAACTGAAGCAAGTGGCCGACAAGATCATTAAGCCGCGCTTGGAGCGGATCAAAGGGGTGGCGCTGGTCTCGATTTACGGCGGGCGGGAGCGGGAGATCGGCGTCCTCGTTGATCCAGTGAAAATGAAGGGTTACGGACTCTCGCTATCCCAGGTGGTCCAGGCACTGCGCCTGGCGAACTTAGACGTATCGGGCGGCAGGGTGAAAGAGGGCCGCAAGGACTACCTTATCCGCATACCGGGCAGCTTCCACGACTTGAAGGAGGTTGAAGGGGTAGTGGCACAAACGGCCACGGGTGCGGCGGTGCGGCTACTCGACTTTGCCCGTGTGGTGGACGGCTACAAGGACATAGAGATGATCAACCGGATGGACCGTCAGGAGAGCTTGGCGATCTCTATCCAGAAACAGCCGCTGGCGAATACCGTCGAAGTAGTGCGTAAAGTCCGCCAGGAACTAAAGCAAATAGAAGAGGAGCTGCCCGGCGGACTCAAGTTCCGCGTGGGCTTCGACCAAGCCAAATTCATCGAAGACTCTATCCGGGATTTAGCAGGCAGAATCGTCTTTGGCGGTCTCTTGGCGGCGGGGATAATCTTTCTGTTTCTCAGGAGTCTGCGGAGCACCTTGATCATCTGCACTGCAATTCCCGTAGCCTTAATTGGTGCATGCACCATGATCTATTTCAGCGGCGAGACCCTGAACATCATGACGCTTGGCGGTCTGGCGCTGGGCCTCGGCCTGGTGGTGGATAACGCGATCGTGGTGCTGGAGAACATCTACCGCCACCGCGCGGCCGGACTCGGTCTCATAGAGGCCGCGTGCACCGGCGCGGCGGAGGTTAGCGGTGCGGTGACCGGTGCCACGCTGACGACGATAGCGGTCTTCGTTCCTGTGGTCTTTGTGACCGGTTTGGCTTCTGAGCTTTTTACCTCCTTAAGCCTCACCGTGGTCTTCGCCCTGAGCGCCTCCCTCTTTGTCTCGCTGACCTTGGTGCCGATGCTGTGCTCCCGCGTCTTAGAGCGGGGCTCCAAGGCTGCTGAGCGGCCGATGCACCCCGCCGGCGGATTGATGGCAAGAGTGGGCGGCCTTTACGGCCGCCTGTTGGAATGGAGCCTCAGACACCGGCCGGCTGCCGTACTGATTGCCGCGGTGGTGTTTTGCGGGAGCTTAGGGCTCGCGCCGCTTGTAGGCATGGAGTTCATCCCGGCCACTGACCAGGGCTGGGTGATCGTCAACCTCAAGATGCCGAACGGCACCTCCCTTGAGGAGACGAACCGGGTGACCGCGCAGATCGAAGCGGAGGCCGCCAAGCTGCCGGAGGTCAAGACGATCTTCACGCTGGTCGGCGCTGAGAGCCATATGGCCCAAGCCGGTTTCCGCGGTGCGGCACCCGACCGGGCGATGCTCGATCTGACGCTCGTGGAGCAGACGGAGCGGCAGCGGAGCGCAGCGGATGTGGCCGAGGTGCTGCGGCAGTGTTTTGCGAAGATCCCCGGGGCGGAGATCAAGGTGACGGCCCCCAAGACGATGCTGGGCGACGGCATGATCAGCGCTGCGCCGGTAGAGGTGATCCTGAAAGGCGACGATTTGGATGTACTCGCGGAGATTGCGGGTGAGGCCGAGGCGGCGGTTGCTCAGGTCCCGGGTGTGCGGGACGTGGAGTCGGGGCTGGCGGAGGGAAGGCCTGAGGTACAGGTGATCGTTGACCGGAGGCGGGCTGCCGAGTTCGGCCTGAGTCTGTCTCAGGTGGCGGCAGAGATCCGCGCGGCCGTCGGCGGTGAGGTGGCTACGCAATACCGCGTCGGGGGGAGTGAGATAGACGTACGTGTCAGGCTGGCGGCGGGGGAAAGGGAGCATCTGGCAGACTTCCGTAACCTGGTTTTGGCCGGGCCGGTCGGGCCGGTACCGCTTCGGGATATCGCCCGCCTTGAGGTCGCTGAGGGTCCGGTGGCGATCGAGCGGCGCGACCAGGCGCGGTCGGTGGCGGTCACCGCAGAACTGGTGGGAAGGGATCTTGCCAGCGTGACCGACGACATCAGGCAAAGGCTTGACGGCTTTCCCCTGCCGCCGGGGTACCGCTTTGAGTACGGCGGTGAGGCGAAGGAGATGGCGGAGGGGTTCGGGACGCTGAGCATTGCACTGGTTCTGGCGGTGCTGCTCGTCTACATGATCTTGGCGATCCAGTTTGAGTCGCTGGGACAGCCGCTGGCTCTGATGCTCTCCGTACCCGTAGCGCTGACCGGCATGATCCTGGCGCTCCTTTTAACGGGGCGGACTTTCAACATCCCCGCCTTCATCGGTGTGATCGTCACCGTCGGCATCGTGGTGAATAACGCCATCGTCCTCATCCATTACGTCAACCAGTTGCGCGCCCGCGGGCTCGGGCGCGATGAGGCGATCATGCGGGCGGGGCCGATTCGCCTCCGTCCTGTGCTGATGACCGCTTCCACCACCATCTTAGCGATGCTCCCCTTGGCGTTGGGGAT
>DTYU01000005.1 GCA_012961725.1 Desulfotomaculum sp. | reverse complement strand
TGCAACTTGCCTGTGCTGCAGGTATCTATTTTCGGGCACGGTGGTGGCAATGGCTCTTACTCTTCACCGGAGCAATCCTATGCTGGCTCCGCGTAGCCTTGTATTTTAGTCCGCTCATGCGGAGTATTTTGTCTTAAGTTCACCTTGCTGACAGAACCCCCATTCTGATGTTCCTCGGCAAGGGGAGTTCTACATTCGATGACGCCTATTTCTTCACTTCCAACGTCGCACCTTTCAAACAGATTCCCGCAAGCTTAACAACAGCAGCCGCCGCTCCAGCCCCGCGAGGAACTCCTCCCGGCCGGATTTTACCGCCGCATCAAGCTCAAGCAGGCTCCAGAAAAGCGCCGCCGCATCCTTACGCGCAAAGCGGCCGGCCTGCGCCGCCACCTTCTTCGCCACAAACGGGGGCACGCCGAGCTCACGCGCGAGGGAAACCTTTTCACCCCCAAGCTCGTGGGCCAAAATGATCAGCCGCAGCTGGCGCAGCAGCAGCGCAAGGACAACCCCCTGCGGCTCCCGCGCCAGGACTGCCCGGAGCTTCGCAATCGCCGCAGTGTAGCGCCGTTCACCAAAGGCATCCACCGCCGCAAAGACCGCTTCTTCGCGTACCGGCGTAATCACGGCCTGGACATCGGCAGCGGTAATCACAGGACTCTCTCCGGTATAAGCGAGCACTTTCTCTAATTCATTATGCAAAACAGTCAAATCACGGCCGGCGGCAAGCAAGGACTCTGCCGCCGCTGGCTCAAGGCTCTTCCCCTCTTGCCTCGCCCGCTTATGGAACCACTTCTTGATATCGGCAGGCGCAAGGTGGGCAAATTCGACCGCCTTCCCGTGCCTCTGCACCAACTTCCAAGCCTCGCGCCGTTTATCCACCGCACCGGCGGTACAGAAGATCAGACAGGCAGCGGCGCAGGGCCGGCGGAGGTAGTTGAGTAATACCGCATCGTCTTTTTTCCCGCTGGAACCGAAGTAAGGCGCGTTTTTCACCACCACCAGGCGGCGGGGAGAAAACAAAGTGTACGTGCCCGCGGTCTCGACAACCTCCCGCGGCGAGACCTCTTCCCCGTCAAGTACGGTGTAGTCAAACCCGCTTTCTTCAGCGACCAAGGCTTCCTTGAACCGGCGCACCGCTTCCCGCTGAAGATAGACCTCCGGCCCGTAGAAGAGGTAAACCGGCCGGATGAGGCCTGCCTCGAGCTCGGCGAGCAACTCTAAGAAATAACGCATCTTACCACCTGAGGTGAGAACGGCCTATCCTTGCTCACGCAAGGCCGCCGCTCCTCTACTTCCCCAAACGGCGGGCAACCGTCTCCACCTTGCCCTTCGCCGAAAGCGGCCTGTCCCGCCGGTCGTCGATCTTGAGGGTGGTCACCACCCGCAGCACCCCTGCCCGGAAGGGCACCTGGTGCATCTGCCTCACCACAGCAAGCACCGCATCGAATTCGCCTTCGACGATGGTTCCCATCGCCGTGACCTCGTAACTCAGGCCGCTTTCCTCAAGCACCTTGACACAGTCAGCGATGTACCGGCTCAGGCCCGGCGAGCCAGTCCCGAGCGGCACCACAGAGATCTCAGCCACTATCATAACACCACTTCCTCCGAAAATGATGGAAAAATCCCAAGAAGATTGTAAGCCCAAAACCAGCGTAAAGGCAAGGCGCCAATTAAAGCAGACTGCCTCCTAACACTGCAAAGTCAGGCCGCAGGCTGAGCCGCCCGGCGACCGGTTTTCAGTTCGCGGTTTCGGCCGTCAGTGGTAACGGAGACGGCACCGTCCCTGTCCGTCCGGTAAACCCGGGCACCCAAACGCTCAAGTTCTCCAATAACAGAAGGCGCAGGCTGGCCGAAGCGGTTCCGTGCACCCACGGAAATCACGGCGACCTCCGGACTAACCGCTTTGTAAAAAGCGGGCAGGAAGCTGTCAGAACCGTGGTGCGGCACCTTCAGCACGGTGCTTTTCAGGGCGGCGCCGTACTGTAACAACCGGCGCTGGCCCTCTTCTTCAATATCACCGGTAAAGAGGATTTTTTCCTCAATATAAGTTATCTGCAGCACCAGCGACTGGTCGTTAAAGGTCGCCGGATCCCGCTCAAGCGGCGGAAAAGGAGCCAGCACCCCTATTTTGACGGCCGAATCAAGGCGGATGGTATCGCCGGCCTTTGCCCGCATTATCTCGATGCCTTTTTCGCGGATGAAAGAAAGGAGGCGGTCGTACGGTTCATCGAGACCTTCACCAATTGGCGGAACAACCACCAGCCGTACCGGTACCCTCTCCACCACCGCCCGCGCCCCGCCGCAGTGGTCCTCGTGGGGATGGGTCAGGACGAGCACGTCGATCTGCCGCACCCCTTCCCGCCGGAGATACCTCACCACCTTCATTCCTGCGCCTTTGACGCCTGCCCCGGCAAGTTCTCCCGGCCAGCCGCCCGTATCGATCAGCAGCGTCCGCCCGCCGGGCGTTCTCACCAGCACGCTGTCCCCCTGCCCCACATCGATGAAATCAACCCGCAGCACGCGCTCCCCGCCGTCCAGCCACTTGAAGAGGCCAAGCCAGGCGACAACGACAAGGATAAAGACGGCTGCCCGTGCCAGCCAGGGGCCCAAACCGCTGCGCACAGACATACCGCTTTTCGGGCCTTTACCAGATACCTTCACAACCACTAAATAAAGCAGGCCGAACCACAAAACAACCGCCGGCCACGGTAAAGCGGGAACATAAATCACGGCGCCGGGCAACTCTTGAAAGAGCCGGATAAGGCAAACAAAAACATCCAAAAAAAGCCCGGTGGGAGCCGCCAGGATCTCGCCTAAGGGAAGGAAAAGAAGGCCGAAAAGAGCCGTCAGAATGCCAAGCAAAAGGATAACGCCGGTCAGCGGCACCGCCACCAGATTGGCAAAGAGTGCCACCGGCGAAACAAGGTTGTAGTGAAGCGCAACCAGCGGCAGAGTCGCCAGTTGCGCTCCCAGCGGTACGGCAATCCCCAAGGCAAAGGACCGCTTTACCGGCAGCCGGCATCGTTCCCCAAAACGTTCGAGGCCCGACGCCGTAACCGGTCCCATGAAAAGAATCCCCCAGGTGGCGGCAAAGGAAAGCTGAAAACCGGGGTCTTCTACCGCCAGCGGGTTGGCCAACAAGATAATAAGCGCGGCGGCGGCGAGCGCGGTCGGCCAGTCCCGCTCCCGTCCGAGGTACTGTGCCAAAAGGAGGAGGACCGCCATCACCGAGGCCCTGACCACCGGCGGGTCCAGACCGACCATCAGGCCGTAAACTACAAGAACCGAAACCGCAACCAAGAGTGTAACTCCGGAGCGGGTCTTAAGAAAACGCATCAAACCCAGCACAAAGGCGAGAATCAGACCAACATGCAGCCCGCTCACGCTCAGGATGTGTACCACACCGGTCTCGATAAACGCCTCGTTCACTGCCGGGTCGATCTCCGTCCGGCTCCCGAAGGCAATGCCCTTAACGAGCGCGCTATGGTTACTGGCGAAAACCGCATCCAGCACTGCAAAGAGCCTGGCCTTGAGCCACAGGGCCGGCACGACCAGCGGGTTCGGGGCGCCGCGCCCGAGGCGCACCACACCGTCCGAACGGGAATAGATCAAAGCACCGATTCCGCGCCTTGACAGATACGCACCGTAATCAAACTCTCCCGGGTTGCCGGGCTCCGCCGGCTTCGTCACCACCCCGCGGGCCTTTAAGAGATCCCCGTAAGAAAAAAGCTCCTCCGGCTCCCGCACCACTAAGAGCACCCGGCCGCCCTTGTACACCTTATCGCCGGCGCGGGCCTCGGCCACGCGAAGCGTATAGCGCGCAGCCTGCGCCCTAATATCCGGTTCGCTGACTACCGTCCCGGTGATGACCACTTGGTGTCCGGAATGGGCCGCAAGGGGGGATACCGCCTCCGCCATGGCAAAGCGGGCGGCCACCACCCCCAAAAAAAAGAAAAGCACGTAGATTGACCAGTGGTTACGCCGTAGGGAGTATAGATAACCGATTCCCGCCACCATCACTGTGAAGAGAGCAGCTAAGAAGGTTGTCCCTGCCGAAAGTGAAAAACAACGGGCCGCAAGGCAGCCGCCGGCGTAAAGAAAGGTCAACAGCACCAGCGGCGGTATGAAGAGCCCTTTTCTTTCGCCTGACCCCGCTTGTATCCCTCCGACCTCTTCCATCCTCTCCACCCCGGAAGACAAAAGGGGCCCTTTACCGGACACAGGCGTGGTCCCGCAATTGGGCAAGCTTCTTTTCGCCGATACCGGCCACATTTATCAGCTCATCAACGGAGGAGAAGGCACCGTTAGCGGCACGATATTCAATTATCCGCCGGGCAAGTGCCGGACCGATCCCCGGCAGCTCTTCAAGAGCACGCGCATCAGCCCGGTTGATATTGATTTTGGATCCCCTGCTCACTGTACCCGCCGCCGTACCGAGCCCTCCGGTACACGCAAAAGGGTTTTCGGTCACTGCTCCCCCAGGCTCGACAGGCGGCATTCTTACCGGTACCAGGACCTTTTGCCCGTCCTCAAGCAACTGTGCCAAGTTCAAAGCATCCAAATCGGCGTCCGGGCGCGCTCCAGCCTCCTGCACCGCGTCAAGCACGCGGCTTCCTTGAGACAGCCGGTAAACCCCCGGGCGGTAAACCGCTCCCGCCACGTGGACACAGATCTCCGGCGGGGGGTTTTCCTCAACAGTCACCGCCGGTTCTTCCACCGCAGCAACCTGCCGGTTGAGCGCATATTTTACGCCCAGCCCAAAAACCACCGCCAAGGCGAAGAGCAACAGGAGCGCCTGTTCACGCCGCCCGAGATGCACCGTTAACACCCTCCTACAGTATTTCTTTCTTTTTCGCCGCCGGGCCGGCAAATCCTTCACGGCCACTCACAAAAAGCCGGCCATCGGGCGAAAGGGCTGCCAAGAAGACCTCCTTCAGCGACAGCCCCCTCGTCCTGAGTTCATCTTCCAGCCAGGCCTCGTCCCGCTCCGCGGCGGCCAGATTCGGCTTAACGACTTCCCCGTCGGCGACCAAGACGAGCGGCAAACCGGCGGCCGCCGGCTGCAAGTTCAAATCTTTACGGGTGACCGGACTGCACTCACTTTTCGGAATCACGCTCAGTTCGCCGGAGTTTTCCAAAACCGCCTCGGCCACTTCCGCCGGGTCCGGATACCCTTTTTCGCGGAGCTTGCTTAAGAGGTCGTCAAGATTGTACCGAGCCCGACGCATCTCCCGGTGTAGGATCTGCCCGTTCCGGACGACGATCTGCGGCGCGCCGCAGACAAAATGTCTCAGCCAGCGGCTGTGCAGCGCAGCATAAGAAAAGGCTATTTCGAGCGCCACAAGGACGAAAAGAGGCGCCAGCCCCCTCAAAAGCGGGATTTCCGGCTGCTCCATCGGCATGGCCACCACCTCGCCGATCATTATCGCAACCACGAAATCGAAGGGAGAAAGCTGCCCGATCTCCCGCTTTCCCATCAGGCGCATAACCAACAGGATGATAAAATAGATGAAGACGGTACGCAGGATTACAGTAACGACTATGTCCATTAGATCCCCCCCGGCCTTTTTATGTTATGTTATCCCGAGCCGCGAGATTATTAATAGATTATTAATAAAGACACGCTCAAAAAACAAAGTCCCCTCCCGCAGGAAGGGCCCAGCGTTGCGCGGGTCGTAGGGGCGGTTCGGCCCCCACGCTTCAATGCCATGCAAACGGTTTGGTATGATGATGCATCCCGTACAAGAAGCGCCGTTAGGCAAGCGGCAGCTCAAAGACGGAGCCGACCGGGGCGTGCCGGAAACGATCTCCGAAGCGGTGGGCCAGGGCCGCGCTAACCGGTAGACCCGTGCAGTGGTTTGCGGCTAAGAACTCGAGCCCCAGGCGTTGCAGGTAGTCAATGGTTGCCCGCCGCTGCTCCTCCGCTACCGGCCCTAAGTGGGTACCGCCCAGAATCCCGTAGATCTTCTCCACCCCTGTCACCTCCCGGGCGTGCTCGACGATGTTCACCACACCGGCGTGGGCACAGCCGAGAATAACCATGATCCCCTTGGAAGTGACGGCATAAAGGCTCATGTCATCGTTAAACGGATCGGGCTTCCTGGCGCCATCCTTCAGGCAGAAGAGCCGGGCATCCCCCTTTTCGAAGCCGGTACGGCGGGGCACCTGGCCGCTCACCCAGAGGCCGGGGGCGATCTCTTTTGGCCCGGTCACGAAAACGAACTCTGCCCCGAGGCTTTCTATCTCTGCCCGGCGGAAAGGGATGCCGATATACCGCTCCTGGTGGAGCGCCGCGTAACGCAAGGCGAAGACGTCCGGATGGGCGTATATCGGGATGCGCCCGCGGAGGCGGAGAAAAGACTTTAACCCGCCGGTATGGTCGTAATGACCGTGACTCAGCACCACGGCATCTACGGTCTTCAGGTCTATCCCGAGCGCAGCGGCGTTCGCCACCGCAAACCCCTGTTCGCCCGTGTCGAAAAGGAGCTTCGCATCCGGAGTTTCCACCAGCAGGGCCAGTCCCCATTCACCCACCAGACCCAGAGGTGCCCCGACGGTGTTTTCGCTGAGTACGGTGATCTTCAACCCGGTTTTCGTCATTTAAAATCTCCTCTCTCGGAAAATAACCCTGTGCTGATCCGTCACTCAGTACAGCCTCTGAGGTTCAAAAGCTGCCGTTTATTTTACTGAATACTCACTATACCGTTTTTCATATCTTACAGATTTTATCCCAGAAAGACAAGGAGCACTTTTTTCTCCTTTTGCAAAACCGCATAAGGGCCAGGTTGACACGGCACTCTTCGGCCAGTTCTCAAAAACAAAACCCGCCGTCCTGCGGGATGACACCCGGGAGGCAGGTTCTTAGCTAAGCATGGTGGAGGCGGGGGGAATCGAACCCCCGGCCGAAGGAGTGACCACAGGAG
>DTYU01000004.1 GCA_012961725.1 Desulfotomaculum sp. | reverse complement strand
TTATGAAGTAATAATTTAGTATGGTGTCCCCGAAACTTTGATGGGAGGGATAAGATGCTGCGCGGGATCTATACTGCCGCCTCGGGGTTGAATCTGCAGCAGACGAAGATCGATGTGGTCGCGAACAATATCGCCAACGTTTCAACCGCCGGTTTTAAGCGCGACCGCATTGGCATCGGAAGTTTTCCGGAGATTCTCCTTTTGCGGATGGAGGCAGGAAAACGGCCTGAGCACATCGGAGTTACCTGTTACGGGAGTCTTGCTCAGGATGTGAGCACAGATTTTCGGGATGGGCCGCTTCAAAACACCGGCGTTTTAAGGGATGTGGCATTGATGGGCGAGGGTTTCTTGGCCGTTGAAACGGCAGACGGAGAACGGTATTGGAGAGGAGGCACGCTCTTTGTCGACGGTGACGGTTTCCTTGTCACCGCGAGCGGTGACAGGGTGCTTGGCGAGAATGGGCCGATTGCGCCGGAGAGCAGCGACTTCAGAATCGCTGAAGACGGTACGATTACTGTTGCAGGGAACCCGGTAGACAGGCTGCTGTTGGTCGACTTCGAGGATAAGCGCGCACTGGTAAAGGAAGGGCGCGGTTATTTCCGGTATGACGGTCCCTGGCCGGTTACCGCATCCGCAGCGGTGGTGAGACAAGGCTTCTTGGAGGGTTCTAACGTCGAATTGGCCGAAGAAATGGCGAGGCTGATTGAGGGTCTGCGCGCTTATCAGCTCAGCCAGCGGAGCGTGCGGACTCACGACGAGCTGTTGGGCAGGACGGTCAATCAGGTAGGAAAGGTACGTTAGTTGCGGGAGGAAGCAGGTTGGCTGAAGCAGCAAGGATGACGTTACTCAACTGCCCAAGCGAAATTCAGGTCGGCATAGCCGATTTAAAGGTCGGCGGGGAACCGGCGGTTTTGGTCACCTTAGGGCTTGGATCCTGCGTGGGGGTTACGCTGTACGACCCGGTTCAAAAGGTTGGCGGCCTCCTTCACATAATGTTGCCGAAGATGTCAGATTTCACGAGGGGAAGAGTAAAACCGGCAAAGTTTGCCGATACAGGCATACCGCTGCTGCTTCAGGAAGTCCTGGGCTTGGGAGCCAGCCGCCGCCTTCTTGAAGCCAAGATAGCAGGTGGCGCGCAGATGTTCAGCGGTCTTGACAAGAGTTTCGTAATGAATATGGGGAACAAGAACGTGGATGCCGTCCGTGAAACGCTGAGAGAGTTGCGGATAAAGATCGCCGCCGAAGACGTCGGGGGGAAAAATGGTCGTACAATGATACTATATACCGCAACCGGCCGGGTAGTGATTAGGATACGTGGCACTCAATTAAAGGAGATCTGAGATGGATTTCGAGGGTTTCAAGCGCAGGGTGCATGCAACGTTCAATATAGACCTGGCCGGTTACAAGGAGACGCAGCTTAGACGCCGTACCGGCAACCTTATGTCACGGCGCGGAGTGGCGGATTACTTCACATATTATCAGCTTCTAAAACGGGATTCGGCTGCTTTCCAGGAGTTCATGGATTACCTTACCATAAATGTAACGGAGTTCTTCCGGGACCCGGGGATGTTTGAGGTTCTTGAGAAAGAGGTCCTCCCGGAACTCCTGTCAAGGCGTTCGTTTCTCAGGATTTGGAGCGCCGCGTGTTCGAACGGTGCGGAACCATACTCGGTAGTGATGATTCTTGAAGACCTGGCGCCCGGCTGCCATTACCGGATCGAAGCCACCGATATAGATAAGAAGATACTTGAGGTCGCAAAAAGGGGTGTTTATTCGGCAGATCTCTTAAAGAACGTATCCGGGGTTCGAAAGGAGAAGTATTTCCGAACGGACCATGGTTCCTTCGTGTTTGATGAAAAGCTTAAGAAGAGGGTGAGCTTCAGGCGCCACGATTTACTGAAGGACCCCTATATCACGGGTTTAGACTTAATAATCTGCCGGAACGTGCAGATATATTTTACAAGGGATGCGCAGGACAGGATCATGAGACAGTTCAGCGAGTCCTTGAACCCGGGAGGTTATCTCTTCATCGGGTCGAGTGAGACGATTTTCAACTGCCGGGAATTGAAGTTAGAGAAAAGGCTCCTCTCTTTCTACCGGAAGGTCGAAGCCCGCTGATAGTCTGGTCGTCAGTCGTCGGAAGGGGCGTTTTGACTTGGAGCAGTACGTTGATATACTCCAGGAAGTGGGAAATATTGGAATTGGAAACGCTGCTACAGCGCTTGCCGAGTTCCTCTCTGCCAAGATAAAGGTCACGGTACCGCAGACCGATTTTGTCCCTGTTGAAGAGGTTTTTACCAGGATCGGCCGGGCGGAGGAACTCGTGGCCGCCATCCTGCTTCGCGTAGACGGAGACCTATCCGGGATGGTTCTATTCCTTTTTCCTGAGGCAAGCGCACGGGAGCTTATAGCGCAGATTTTGGGGCAACCGGTGGCCGCGATTCAGGAACTCGACGATATGGAGGAATCGGTGCTGCTTGAGATAGGAAACGTCCTGACTGGTTCGTTCCTGAACGCTGTCAGCGCAATGACACAGCTCACCATAATTCCGGCGGTGCCGCTGTTTACTTTCGATATGTTAGGCGCGATCATCAACAGCTCACTTTTGGGGACCGGGATGGTCGAGGACCAAGTACTGCTTATCAAGACGGTTTTGTTGCAGGAAGGAAACGGGGTTTCCGGAGACCTCCTGTTTTTCTTTGATATAGGCGCGCTTGATACTCTGCTTAACGTATTGCGCATCCAATTGGAAAATATTTCGGGAAGGGTGATCCCATGTGAAGCGGGTACTGATCGTTGATGACGCGGCCTTCATGCGGATGATGATCAAGAACATCATCACCAAGAACGGGTACGAGGTCGTAGGTGAGGCGGAAAACGGGGTGGTTGCGGTTGACCTTTACAAGCAGCTCAAGCCCGATCTTGTAACCATGGACATCACTATGCCTGAAATGGACGGCATTGCAGGTGTCAGGGCGATCAAGGCGGTTGACCCGAGCGCCAATATAATCATGGTCAGCGCAATGGGGCAGCAGGCGATGGTGATGGAAGCGATCCAGGCGGGAGCCAAGGATTTCATCGTAAAGCCGTTCCAGCAGGAGCGAATCCTGCAGGCGATGGAACGGGTGCTGGCGAGGGCGGAGCGCAATTAGGGGAGTCGGCGGGGCTGTAAGGGACCGTGGTGGTATCTTGGTCTGGAGCGGTGTGATACCGGAGCCGCAAAGGTCTCTTTTTGCTGAAGGCGGATGCGGGTAGGCTGAGTGTGGTTGAAATTTTGCGACAGCCAATGGCAAAGAGGTGACGGAAATGCCGGAAATCTTGTCGCAAGACGAGATAGATTCGTTACTCACTGCGCTGTCCACGGGGCAGATTAAGCCGGGGGAGCTGCAGGCCGCTCCGAGCCTGGCGCCGGGCTTGAAAAAATATGATTTCCGCCGCCCTAACAAGTTTTCGAAGGATCAGTTGCGTACGTTGCAGATTCTGCACGAAAACTTGGCAAGGATCCTCTCCGGCTTTCTTTCCGGGTACCTCCGGACTAATATCACCGTTACCGTCAGTTCTGTTGAACAGTTTTCTTTTGACGACTTTATTCGTTCGCTGCCGATGCCCACCCTGCTTACTGTTTTTAGTCTGAAGCCGCTTAAGGGGATGGCGGTGATGGAAACAAACCCGCACTTTCTGTTTCCCGTAATAGACCTGCTGTTCGGCGGACCAGGAGAAATGTCCAGCAAGATGCGGGAACTTACGGATATTGAGATATCGGTCGCCAAGAAGCTCAATGCCAAGATCTTGGACCATTTAACCTTTGCATGGTCCGACGTTTTTACGGTCAGGCCGGAAATAGAGGCCGTAGAAACCAACCCGCGTCTACAGCAAGTGATCTCTCCGAGTGAGGTGGTGGCGGTAGTAAATTTTGCCACAATAATAGAAACAGGCGCACGCGGCGTCATCAATCTCTGCCTGCCGCAGGCCACCATTGAACCAGTTTTGGCACAGCTTATGACCCGTTATCACTCCCGGTCCGGCGAGACCCAAGACGGGTCGGCAGAGAAACAGCTCATGTACTGGGTCAATCGGATGCCGGTTGACCTTACGGTGGCAGCAGGGGAGACGGAGATCACCGTGCGGGAGTTCTTGAATCTTGAGGTGGGGGACGTTTTACCGCTTAACCGCGGTGTGAACCAGGACTTAGACGTATTTGTAGGCCAGCAGTTGAGGTACAAGGGCCAAGCAGGGACAGTAGGACGCCATTTAGGCATTCAGATCACCTCGCTAACGGAAGACCCTCTATGTCAATATGTGACCCGCATGAGAGACGCGGG
>DTYU01000003.1 GCA_012961725.1 Desulfotomaculum sp. | reverse complement strand
TCCGGCACGCAGTCGCCGCACATCTTTTCATTTACCCTTTGAAGCCTTGCAGTTAGCCGGGGCACCGCCGTAAGCACCCACTTAGTCCCCCGGCGGCGTGCAAAGGCGCATACGTGCCCGTTTTGGGGTTCTGTCGCCTGTAAGGGCAGGTATCCGCCGGCGGTGAACAGCTCCCGGTTATCCCGGCGGCAGTTCAACGCCTTGTACGTCACAAAGAGCTTTATCCGCCCGTCGTGCCAGTTCGCAAGAAGTTCCTGCACCAAAGCCTGCAGGCCCGCCGCCGCTTCCTGCTTTTGGAGCTCCGAGAGCATCCGCGCGCGCGCCTCAAAGTCAATCGGACGCCGGTTGTCAGGATCGACAAGGCTGAAGTTCCAGAGTTCCATTCCCTGGTAGAAGTCGGGCACGCCTGGCGAGGTGATTTTCAGCAAGAGCTGCGCCAGGGAGTTCAAGGCGCCATAAAAAGCAATTACCTGTTGGAACCTTATGAAATCCCCGAAGAACGGATTTTCTGTTCCCGGCGCAAGGATTGAAGACGCAAAGCCTGTCAGCGCCTTTTCGTAATCAGTGTTCGGGTCAAACCAGTTTGAATAGAGCTTCGCCTCGCGAGCGGACTTGGTCAGGTAGGCTTTAAGCCTTTCTTTGAACTCAGGCACCTCCTGGTCACTTAGCGGCCAGGCGCCTACCAGCGTCTGATAAAGGAAGAACTCTACGTTGCCGTCTGGTACCTGCCGGCCTTCGATGACCGGCTTTTTTGTACGGTTCCAAGCGTGCCATTTTTTCAGCTTTTCCGCCCACAGCTCGGGCACCTCCGACAGCACGTTGATGCGCGCCCTGACATCTTCGCTCCGCTTTGCATCGTGAGTAGAGGTTGCATTCATCGTATGAGGCCGCCTCCGAAGTGCATCCTCGTTATGGCGGTGAAACGCCTCTACGGAGACTCCTGAACCCTGTGGATCGCCGCCCACCTCGTTTTGGGAAATCAACCGGTTGTATACGTAAAGGGCGGTATCCTCATACCCCTTGGCCATTACGGGGCCGGTGAACTGCTGCCAGAACATGGTGAAGCGCAACCATTCTTGTCTTTGGTCCGCCGGCAGGCCATGAGGGCAGTCCAGCAGAAGCAGACGGCGCAGAAACTCGCAGGCGCGCCGGGATGCGGGCTGCCGCCGCACCGTCTCATTGACCGCGTCGTTGATATAGTTGCGGTCCTGGTCCGCCACGGTGAAGTTACGGATGTAGGTGCGGTAGACGGGCAGCGAGGCGGTGACTCCGGTCAGCGCCTGCTGAAGCTCGGCCAGGGTAAGGTCGCAGCCGTGGCGGTCTTTTTTCCCCAGCCGGGCAAGCTCCAGTGTCAGGCTGCGCACCTCACCTGGGAATAGCTCCTCCATGACCTGTCGCTTCCGGTTGTATACCACCTGTGCAAAATCATCCTGTAAACCGCTCAGCTCACGGTAGACCTTATCTAAATCGGCTACGCCGCGCGCGTCGACGAAGAGCCCGTTCACCATCTTCAAGAAATCATAGCCTGTGGTGCCGTAAACCGGCCAGTCATGCGGCAGCTCCTCATCGCCGGTGAGGATCTTTTCGGCAATGATGTAAAACCGATTTTCCGGCTCTCTGAAACCGAGGTGGTCTTGAAGCTGCGATACGTAAGTGTAAGGATCGAGCAGGCCGTCGATGTGGTCGATGCGGAGCCCCGTCACAAGACCGGCCCCTGTTAACTGCAATATCCGCGAATGCCTGGCGAAGAAGACCTGTTCTTGCTCGATTCGCGTTGACACCAGCTCACACACGTCAAAAAACCGGCGGTAGTTTATTTCCTGAATCGCTGCCCGCCAGAAGGCGAGTCTGTAAGTTTGCGCCGTCAGGATCCGGTTGAGACGCTCAAAGCTCCGCGGCTCTCCTTTGTTTCCGTTTAAAACGCGCAGGTTTTCATCGATGAAGCGCTTGGCTTCAAGGCTGCTGCTATATAGAGCCCAGAGCGTTTCTCTTGCCTGCCGGGACGCTTCCGGGAAACCGATTTCCCCGGTGCGTACAGGCAGTTCCGTAAAAAGGTCAATTAAATTTGTCAGTCCCGCCACCACCGGGTGCCCTTTGCCCAGGTCCCTGGTCAAATCCTCAAAGCGGAAGGTCAGGATTTCGGCATACGACCTGAAACATATCGGAAAGCGCTTGTCATGGTACCGAACCGTAAAACCGTCTTCTCCCAGCCGAATGGTGAGCTTCCCGCTTTCTAATTCCTCGCCGTAGGGAGCAGCGAGGACCGGGAGAAGAAGCTTGTTTTTTAGTCCGGGTGTGGCCGGGTTCCAGTCTATGTCAAAGTAGTCGGCATAAGGGGAGGCGGGGCCGTTTTGAAGGACGTCCGCCCACCACGGGTTTTCGCTGTCTGCTGCCATGTGGTTCGGCACGATATCGAGCAGCAGCCCCATCCCGTGTTTCCGGAGCGTTTCGGCCAGTTCTACGAATGCCTCGTCGCCCCCAAGCTCCCGGTTCAACCGTTCAGGATTGATGATATCATAGCCATGGGTGCTTCCCCGTCTGGCCTGGAGCAGGGGTGAGGAATACAGATCGGTGACGCCCAGCGCCTCCAGGTACCCAACGAGTGCCCGCGCGTCCTCAAAGCGGAAGCGCCTGTTGAACTGAAGCCGGTAGGTGGCGCCGGGAATCCGCGGGGATACCACTCAGGAGCCCCTCCTCATGCGGAGATTATCGCCGAGTCTGTTCAAGATCTCAACAAGCTCCCGCGCCGCATCCTCTCCTTGGCGGGCTTTTTCTTGGAGGCCCTTATATGCGGTTTGGAGCAGATCGTAATAGATGTTTTGTGCCTTCCAGAGATCCACCTCAAAGGGCAATGAGCGCACAAGGCGTGTGACGGCTTCGAGGTTCTTGAGCAGGCCGATATCGGTCGGCGCTGCGCGCAACCGTTCTGCCATTCTATCTACGGTTTTCTTGAGCGCGTACCCGAGGCCCTCTTCATCAAGCGGAATCTCCCAGAGTTCGGCCTCATTGAGAAGGGTGGTTATGTAATCAAAGTTGGGCGGCTCATCCGCAAAGGCATGGCGGAGTGAGGTGTTGATAACGAACTCTGCAGTCATATGAAGGGCCTTGGGCTGGGGAATGCCGAGGTCCTTCAGAAAACGCATCAGCGAAGCCTGGCGGTCGTATATCCGCCGGTAAGCCGCTTCAACTTCCGTCAGGGTTGAATCAAGAATCACGTTTACCACCCTGCGCTGCTCATCCCGGAAAAGCTGTTTTAGTGAATAGGTCGCCCCCTCGAAGTGGCTGTCAAGGAGCCTGATCACTTCCGCGAGGTCGGCCCGGTCAAAGGCTTCGCGCACTTCCTGCACCATGGCACGGTAGGCCTCCTCGCCCCGGTAAACCCGGACACCGCCGTTTACGTTATGCTCGCCGAAAAAGAGCGCTCCGTAGCTGAGCATCACCGATTCCTGCGTTATCTTCGAAGTGATCTGGGCCCGGCCCAGTGCTAACTTTACTTTTCCCGCCGCCAAAGCCTGGTGGTCTTTTCGGTCTACGGTATAACAATAAATGGGTGACTGTTCGCCGTAAGCTTCAAAAAGCGAGCTGATGGCGTAGTGTGCACCCACCTTCGGAAGGTCGACCATCGCCGGTTTGGCAAACTTCTCATAGATAAAGGCGCCGTCGCGGTGCGCGGGGATGTTGCTTTTGGCCTGCGAGAGTATTTCCAGAAACTGGGACTCCACAGAGCAGCCGAACAGCTCCTCTGCAAGCTGGATGACGCGGGCGGCGTACTGAATCACCTGCACCGTCTCGATCCCTGATATCTCATCGAAAAACCAGCCGCAACTGGTAAACATCAACATGGCGTGCCGCTGCATCTCCAAGAGCTTCAAAACCGTTACCCGTTCTTCGGGAGTCAGCCCACGCACAGAGTGTTTTGCCAAGAACCGGTCTAGATTTTCCGGCGAGCGGTCAAGCAGTACCGAGATATAATCGTTTCTCGCGTCCCATGGATCCTTAAGAAAATAGCGTCCAGTTTCCCCAAACCGCGGTGCGAGTGTATTCCTCAAGTTGTTCAGCGCATTGCGCAACGGCGCCCGCCACGCCTGGTTCCACCCCGGATGCATACCGGAGTTGCAGCCGCAGTTGCCCCGCCAGCGCTCGACCCCGTGAGCGCAGCTCCAGGAGCTGTTCTCATGGATTTCCACCTCGTAGGCGGGAGGGTGTTTTTCCAAATACTCGCCGAAGTTCGTGATGCGCGCCAGCCTATTAGATTCAAGGTAGTTCATGGCATATGCCAAAGCCATGTCGCCGTGGCGATGGTGGTGCCCGTATGTTTCCCCGTCGGTGGCGATACTGAGAAGCCGGGGCAATGACCGGCCTTCGGCAAATCCGGTCATGATCCGCTTAGCGAAGTATTCACCGTTGGAGAGAAGCTTTTCGAATGCGACCGCTCGCGAGATGGGTCCGTCGTAGAAGAAGACGTCCATTATCCGGCCGGAGGGCAGGTAAATCCTGTACGGCATCGACGGATCGATCCCGCCCGGGCCGGGTTCTTCCCAGGTGCTTTCACCGATCTTCCGTATACGCCGGGCCTGGTACGGAGCAAGGATGGTGAAGCGGATGCCCTGTTGGACCATGATCTCAAGCGTTTCGAGGTCCACTGCGGTCTCCGGCAGCCACATCCCCTCCGGCCGCCGGCCGAAGCGGTGCTCGAAATCCCGCAACCCCCAGATGACCTGCGTATGTTTATCGCGGGGGCACGCAAGCGGCATGATCATATGGTTGTAGGCCTGTGCCAAGGCGGAGCCGTGCCCGGAAAAATACTCCTTGCTTTCACGGTCGGCGTCGATTACCGCCCGGTAAACCTCCGGGACTTTCTGAGACAGCCAGTCAAGCAGGGTGGGGCCGAAGTTAAAGCTCATTTTGGCGTAGTTGTTGACTATTTTTCTAATTCTGTCCTGGTTATCCAAAATGCGTGACGCCGTGTTCGGCTCGTAACACTCGGCGGTAATCCGCTCGTTCCAGTCGTGATAAGGATAAGCGGAGTCCTGGAGCTCAATGTCCTCCAGCCAGGGGTTTTCCCGCGGCGGCTGGTAAAAATGACCGTGAACACAGACAAACCGATCCATGTCAATCGCAAGCCTCCTTTACGCGTGACAGTATAAGACAAGAAAGCGGACTCAAGGCAAGGGCCGCTTCTCCGGGGGAAACAACCTCGGCCGGAACCGAACTGCCGCTGGCGAGCCACCTTTCCTCAGCGCTGTCCAACAGCTTTCGCCAGCGTCCCGGCGGCAGCGGTGCAACAGCGGTTGTTGCAGCCTCGTTGAAAGAAAACGCCATCCAGGCCTCGTCGTCACCGCTTAGCCGGCGGATAAAGAGCAACCGTTCCCGCTCAGAAGAGGTGATCTCCACAGCCTCCCAATCCAGGTTTGCCAAAGCAGGCAGCTCACGGCGGAGGCGGATGAGATTTTTATAAAACTCGAAAAGCGTTTTATGCCGCTTTTGCCGCAGGAGTTCACGGCGCAGCCGCGAGCGAATGAAGGTCTCTTCATCCTGCGGATCCGGTACGCTGTTCTTCCATTCGAGCGCGTCGAACTCCGCGCGCCGCCCCTCGCGTACCGCCTTTACCAGCTCTGGCTCCGAATGGCTGGTGAAATACTGGAAGGGTGCCGTCTCGCCGTACTCCTCGCCCATGAAGAGCAAGGGCAAGAACGGGGACAGGATCACCACGGCGGCCGCTAATTTCAGCGCGGGAAAAGAGATCAGCGCTGCGAGCCTTTCTCCGCGTGCGCGGTTGCCCACCTGGTCGTGGTTCTGCGCGAAAACCACGAACTGTTCCGGGCGGCAAAGCTCCGTCCGGTTTCCGTGGCGCCGGCGGCGGTAAGTTGAATACTGTCCGGTATAAACGTAACCGTTTTCAAAGGCCTTGCAAAGATGCGCCAGCGTACCGAAATCCGCGTAATAACCGGTTCGCTCTCCGGTGAGCAGGGCGTGGAGCGAGTGCTGAAAATCGTCGCACCACTGGGCGTCTAAGCCGTAACCTCCCACCGCCCGCGGTCTTATTAACCGGGCGTTGTTGAGGTCGCTTTCGGCGATTACATAGACCCGGCGCCCTGACCTTTCCCCGGAGAGGTGTACCGCGGCGTTCAACTCTTCAAGGAAGTGAAGCGCCGACATGTCGAAGATCGCATGGACTGCATCAAGCCTGAGGCCGTCGATATGGAACTCCTCCAGCCAGTACAGGGCGTTCTCAATGAAAAAGCGCCGCACCTCGCCGCTCAAAGGACCGTCGAGGTTTACCGCAGCCCCCCAAGGGGTTTGGTAGCGGTCCGTAAAGTACGGTGCAAACTCCTGCAGGTAGTTTCCCTCGGGTCCTAAATGGTTATAAACCACATCGAGAAAAACCGCCATCTTTCGCTTATGGCAGGCATCGGCCAGGCGTCTCAAGCCTTCAGGACCGCCGTAAGAGTTCTGTACCGCGAACGGGAAGACCCCGTCGTAGCCCCAGTTCCGGCCGCCCGGGAACTGAGCCACGGGCATTAGTTGCACAGCGGTGACGCCCAACTCTTGTATCTGGTCTAAATGAG
This sequence comes from Desulfotomaculum sp., assembly GCA_012961725.1. Taxonomy (GTDB): domain Bacteria; phylum Bacillota; class Desulfotomaculia; order Desulfotomaculales; family Ammonificaceae; genus DTYU01. Next base: position 3,481 of record DTYU01000003.1, on the reverse strand, counting down.
CAGTTGCAGCATCGAAAGTGCCCTCTTCGGTAAACGTTCCCACGTGGAGCTCATAAAAGACCAGCTCCCGTTGCGGGCGGCCGGTCCAGCACTGATCGGACCATACAAAGGCATCCGGGTCCACAACCTCGGAGGGTCCGTGCACACCGTGCGGCTGACTGCGTGAAGCCGGGTCGGGCCGCTCCTTTTCTCCATCGAGCAGATAAAAATAAAGGCTGCCCGGTTTCACCCCCTCCACAACTGCGTCATAATAGCCGTGCTCCTTCCGAGTCAGCGGAACCAACTGCTCTGCGGGTTGAAGGATGTGCACCGAAACGGCACCGGCCCGGGGCGCCCAGACGCGGAACCGGCAGCGTTCGTTTTTCAGGTACGTTGCACCTAACGTCAGGTCAAGCTTCACACCTCTAACCTCACACTTCGCGCTTCCCGTTTCAGGGCGCTTGCGTTTGACCTTGATGTCTGCCCCTTCTTAAATCGTCAATCTCTGCGAGCACTGTCAGCACTTCGGGCATCCGGCTGAACTCCTCAAAAGGGTACCTTGCCTTTCGCCGCCAGCTTGGATACTCGTCGGTTCCGGGGAGATTCTGCGGCGCGGTCTCCGACCACAGGTCCTCTAAGTTTACGATGAGAAGCTGCGACTGGCTGGCGGACAAGTACCGCAAGCAGGCTTCCATAAGGGGCTTTGTATCGCCGGTGGGCCTTTCAAGCCAGCCTACGGCATGGAGGAAAGCAGCCAAGTTTAAACGCTCACGCTCCTCCTTTGCCTGCAAGAACGAGGCAAAGGGCAGCATATCGTGCGTATTCAAGCTGGTCAGGATATTGGGGGGCACTTCATTCAACGCCCGCTGCGGGTTCCCGGTGAGCTCGAAGGGCAGGATATACATGCGGTTTATCCCGTGTCTGGACATGGCCGTTCGGACCTTAGGGGGTACGGTGCCTAAATCCTCCCCGACGATAACCGTTTGATACCGTTGCGATTCGAGGGTCAGGATGGCGTAAAACTCTTCCGGATGACAGCGCACGTATACCCCCTCCCGGGCGGTCATGCCCCTCGGTACCCAAAAGAGCCGGTGCAGTGCCATCACATGGTCAAGCCGCAACGCCGAAGCGTGTTCGAGGTGGTTGCGCAGGCAGGCGATGTAGTACCGGTAACCCTGTTCACGAATACGCTGCGGGTGCAGCGGCGGAAAGCCCCAGTCCTGGCCGTAACTGAAAAACGGGTCGGGCGGGGCGCCGGTGCTTACGTCTAAGGCGAAGGCAGAACGCTCGCGCCACACGTCGTACCCGCCGCCGTTCACCCCCTGCGGCAGGTCAAGGTAAAGGCCGGCGTTCTCTCCGGTGGCAAGAGAGCGGAGCTGCTGGTCGATTACCCATTGCACGTAAAGGTGATACCGTTCCGCTTCAGGGTCGCAATCCTCTTCTCGAAGCTCGCCTGCGCGCATCCGGTCCGGCCACGCCGGCCAGCCGGCGCGCTGTCGCTCGGCAACGGCGCGAAAACGCGCATATTCTTTAACCTCCGGGCGCTTGGTGACCCAGTGCAACAGGTCCGCATGGCGTTTGGATTCCCCGTCGAAGCAGCAAGAGGCTAACCTTTGCAGGACCTTTCGCTTCGCGGACATCCCGCGGCGGTAATCTACAAGTGAGCTCCTCCGGAGCTTTTCCGTCTCGTTCTGAAACCTTCCAGATTCGAGTATCTCCACTGCCTCGGGACATAACTCAAGTTCCGGTATACCAGTGATATCGATATAGAACTCGTTCCAAAACAAGCGGCTAACCGGCATATAGGGGCTTGGGTCAAACGGCTCGTCGAGATACGCGGCCAACAGCGGCAAGGTCCCGACCAGACCGCCGCCAAGCCTGCGGACCCAGTCTAACAGCATCCTCAAGTCGGTGAGATCCCCCGCGACCAGGCTCCGCTCAGAATGGAGTGCGTACAGAGGAATGAAGACTCCCCAGGTCTTGCCCGTGGGCCTGCCGGGAAGATTATATGCCTTCAGCGGAGCACTTATTATCATGGTTTCATATGACCTGTTTTGCACAATAAGTGTTAAGCGGTGATACCCCCAGGGCAACCCGGGAGGAAGGACGATCTGCCTGACCGTATACCGCTCACCTTCCACCTCTGCGGTACGCAAAACGGGGAGGTCATTCAGGTTACAGCTCCAGCGCCGCACCTCGCCGTTCTCGGTCTCGAGGATACACTCGGCGGAATCCCCTGTTGACACCGGCAGGCTTAATTGGAAGCGGACAGGTCCACCGTCCCAGGTTACCCGTACCGGCTCGCAGCAGCGCCGTAACCTTTTCAGGCGGGTCTCTCGAATCGCATCGCAAAGATCGGTCATGCTTTCTATCGTAACTCCAAGAGACCTGAGCGCCGCAAGCAGCGAATCGGGCGTGGCCTGCCGCCGGATGCCCGTCACATCGTAGTAGGCGGTTTCGATGCCGTTCAGTGCTGCAAGCTGGTGGAGCTGTTTAACCTGTTTTTCCGGCATGGGAAATCGCTCTCCAATGTCTCGCTATCATGTTTTTTGTGGTCTTTGTGTGATTTCTTAAGTTTTCTCATCACACAATGATACAAAGACCTGTACCTAATTCTTTCACACAAAGCGCCAGAAGTACAAAGGTGTATTCCATCTCACCATTGGGTATCATAGAGGCCTTGGATGGTCTTTTAAATCTTATTTTTCAAACAGAAAATATTATTCCCAACAGCACCGATTAAAATAAAGGCCGACTTATCCCTTTAGTTTTTCTTTGGAATAAAGGGATTTCTTAAGCCATCGCGAATAGATACCCTCATGTCAAATGAAAAAACAAAGTTGCCGGAAACTAGGCCCAGACCCAATCAGTCCATTCGCTCACTGGTTGAAAAAGACTCATTCCCTATGGCCCTTGGGGTCTCCTTCGGGCACATTGGACCGGGATATGCAGAGGCCGCCCTCACCATCCGGGAAGATATGCTCAATTTTGCCGGCGTAACGCACGGAGGGGTAATATTCGCGCTGGCCGACACCGTTTTCGGCGCGGCAAGCAACGCTTATGGAGAAACCGCCCTGGCGATTCATGCGGATATCAGCTTTCTGCGGGCGACCAAGACCGGAGATGTGTTGACTGCACGCGCTGTTGAGGCGTTCCGCCGCGGGCGGCTGACCCACGTCCGGGTTACGGTAGCGGATGCCGGAGGCCGGCTGGTCGCTCTATTTCAAGGTGTTGCTAATATCAAGCAGGATTCCCGGGCAGGGCGCGGCCGAGAGGCCGATTCGTCTTTTTCCTCAATGAGGCCGTGACACAACCCTCTGGGATTCCACTCAGGCGTTGCGCCAGATGCGGCAGAAGGTGCAGATGTTCGCCGGCGACGGCTGGCCGCATACCCGGCAGGCGGTAAGCGGCCGGCGTGCGGTCTCCTCTTGGAAGCGGTGGCTGTTTTGGGTATATCCATTGTAGAAAGCGCGCTTCACACCGGGGGACTTATCTTCAAGCG
>DTYU01000002.1 GCA_012961725.1 Desulfotomaculum sp. | reverse complement strand
TGGGCCTGCCCGGATTTGAACCGGGGACCTCACGGTTATCAGCCGTGCGCATATCGCTCCACTATATTGGAGATCCGACCTGGCTAAGCTACAGGCCCACTGACGAATGTTATTGTAGCACGGCAGACGCAGAAAAGCAAGGAGAAAAGCCAGCCCGATCGCGATGAGCTATGAACTACCCGTGGCCTCAGCGATGGCGAAGGCCTCGGCCGGCGGCGTGAAAGAGGGGCGCTTTGGTTGCCTGACTGGCCGAGGAACGGCTTAAGGTCTAACATGATGTCCCCATAATTGCGTGTCCCCGTAATTGTTAGGTCGGCCCGGTATCCAAGAATAGCTCGCCTTGTTTTTGCATTTTTCATTTTGCACTTTGCATTTTGCATTGAGCCTGAGCCCAGCGCTCAACTCTATGACAAACCTGCGCTCAAGCAAACAGTTGCCGGTCGGTTGTATCCCTTTACGCTGAGTTGAGTGCTGGGCCTATAACTTACTGTCACCCCCCAGCCCGGTTCGTATGCATTACCAGCCGCAGAGGAAAAATACCCGCAGCCGCAAGCTGCGGGTCGTTCCTTAAGGGAGGGAGTGGGGTAATCTTTCTCAGGATATCTTCTGGATAGCAAGGTCCTGGCGCTGGCGCCTGCTCCAGGCCTCTTCGGCATAATCGCTGGCGACAAGGTAAAGGTTTACCCATAGCTCGTGTTCGTTTGCCTTCCCTTCGAACTCTTTCGCCAGGTCGCGGAACTTTTTTGCTACGCGGTCTTTGAAGCAAGAGAACTCGATAAGCACCTCAATGACATCCCGCTGGCTGTACGTTGCTCCCTCCCGGAGAACCTTGCTCATAGCCGCCACCTCCCTTTACCAGAGATTATCATAAATGAAAGGAGATGGCAAGCCCTTGATTTTGTCGAAAGTAAAAGGCCCGTCGAACGGGCCTTTTAGGATACAGGCGTGACGGCTTTTTCAGAATCGTTATGTATCGTCAGGCCATGGCCGGTAGGCCTGAGCCCCTCCCTGAACCGCGCCTGTGCCCGCGCCGGGTGCGGGGGAAGTGAACTGCGGTGTGGCGAATGCCTGCTCGCCGACGTTGACGGCAGCAGGAGAAACCCCTGCTGTCCCGGCGTAGCCTGCGCCTGGAGAGACGCCGGCGGCTCCGGTGTACCCGGCGTAAGGCGCAGTTTGCACGCCGGCAGTGAAGCCGGTGGTACCTGTTTGCGGAGCCTGATACGGTGCTCTATACCCGGCCGTACCAAATTGCCCGTACCCAGCGGCCTGAACGTTGAACTGCTGTGCCGCCGAGGAGATGGCGTTTACCTCGTTCTGGAGGTTAATGGATATCTGGTAAATCCGCTGGAGTTGCTGGGTGTTGAGGCTCTCCTGCTGGCTGAGGCGCGCAAGCTGTGACTGCGCCTGCTGCTCAGCCTGCTGCAGTTGCGCCGCGGCCTGGGTAATGTTATTTAGATCCTGGCGCACGCGGTTCAAACGGTTTTGAAACTCCTGAAGCTGATAAGGCATCCTTCTTCCCTCCCAAGTTTTTTTGTATTGTTAGCATCTATCGGTAATTTAATTAGTGGAAATTGATACTTCATTTGATTAATTTTGTTAAGGTCGCAAAGGCAATCGTCTCTTAATTGGTTATTGCAGTAAAATCTGTTTTGTGTTAAGCTGAGAGCTAACAGAGCGCGGAAGCCACCTGGTAAAACAATAGCATAGTTTCGGAACAGGTGCCGTTGCCATGAAGGGCGCGGCTTAAAAGGGAAGCCGGTGAAAATCCGGCGCGGTCCCGCCACTGTGAGGGGGAGCGGCCTTGCAAGAGGCCACTGCCCCGGCACTCAACGATCTTCCTTAACGGCTATCGCTACATTTTCTTCTGCAAAAGAAGATCATCCGTTGAAGCGAAAGTAGGAGCACTGAGTGTCGGGGTGGGAAGGCGCAGGGCGGCGAGGAGCCCGAGCCAGGAGACCTGCCTGTTCTGCTCAAGGACCCACTGCCTACGCGGATAGGGAAGTGGTTTGTGTTTTTTTGTTGCAGAAACCAAACAGGTCCCCGGTCTGCGTACAGGCCGGGGATTTTTGTCTGCCGGGGCGACGGGTCTTGGGACTTAAGTCTTAGATAAGAGGTGCTATTGGGTGATTGAGATTAGAAACCTTTCGTACCGCTATCCCAGCAAGGATGAATGGGCGCTCAAAGGGATCACCTTGAGTATCAAGCAGGGAGAGTTTCTTTTGCTGACCGGCCCGACCGGTTGTGGAAAATCCACCCTGCTGAAGTGTCTCAACGGGATAATTCCCCATGAATCAACAGGGGAATTCTCCGGGCGGGTGATTGTTAACGGGATGGACACAAGGGAATATCCGATCCGGATGTTGGCCCAACAGGTCGGCATGGTCTTTCAGAACCCCGATGAGCAGATCTTTTCTACCAGGGTTGTAAACGAAGTCGCTTTCGGTCCGGAGAATCTTTGTCTTTGCAGAGCGGAGATAACCGGCAGGGTTCGGTGGGCGCTGGAGAGAGTGGCCATGGCAGATTACCTCTACGCAAGCACCAATTCGCTGTCAGGGGGACAGAAGCAAAGGGTTGCTGTGGCTTCAGTCCTGGCGCTCGGGCCGAAGGTCTTGGTTTTGGACGAGCCGATCAGCCAGCTCGATCCTCGGGGAGCTAAAGAGGTTCTCTCAGTGGTTAAGAAGCTGAGCGATGAAGGAATCACCATAGTCCTAGTGGAGCACCGGATTCACGAGGTGGCCCGCTGGGCTGATAGAATAGTGGTCCTTGACCTGGGTGAAATTGTGCTTAATCAGCCGGCGGGCAGGGCTTTTAAAGAGACAGCGCTATTCAAGAGGCTCGGACTGCGCCTCCCCCGGGCCGTTTGGAATCCAGGCGGTCTGAACCGGCAAGCGGAAGATGCCAGCCGGGCGTCTGCTTCCCGGAATCCGTCAAAAGGCCGAAAAGCCGTCGAGATACGTGATTTGTGGTTTTCCTACGAAAGCAAAGGCTCTGTGCGTGAAAAAAGGTGGATCTTGAAGGATATAAACTTAGATATCTTTGCGGGCGAAATCGTCGGGATAATGGGTAATAACGGCAGCGGCAAGTCGACCCTGCTGTATCGTTTGGCCGGGATATACCGCCCCCAAAGGGGCAGCGTAAAGATCTCCGGGAAACTTACCAAAAGGAATAGTGCCTATAAATTGGCGGGTACGGTAGGGATGGTTTTTCAGAACCCCTCCTTGATGCTGACCTCTGACACCGTCTATGACGAGGTCTCCTTCGGGCCGAAAAACCTAAGGCTGCGCCGAGAAGAGCGGCAGCAAAGAGTGGATAAGTCTTTGGCGGCCATGGAGCTCGAATCCCTGAAAGACTGCCACCCGCAAGCGCTGTCCGGGGGTCAGCGCCTCAGATGTGCTGTCGCAGCAATTCTGTCTATGACGCCGCAGCTTATCTTGTTGGATGAGCCCACCAGCGGCCAGGATATCTATCATATCAAAAGGCTGATGGAGGTGTGCCGGGAGTTGGCAGGGCAAGGGCATGCGGTGGTCTTTATCACCCACGACCTGGAGGTAGCGCTTGCATACGCGAGCAGGATCATCGTAATAGAGGACGGGAGGATCTCCGCGGACTTTCCCCCGGCCCGGGCTGCCCAAGCAGAGGCACTTACGGCAGTGGCCGGCGGATGATCTGTTTTTACCCAGAGAGGAGTCGCTCGCGACAATCAGTCGTCTGTCGGGGATCAGAAGAGTTCACTTCTAAGAATTTAGTATGGTGTCCCCGAAATTTTAACGAAATTTTAACAGCATAACCAAATACCTGCCGATTTCAAAGAGGCTTGCCAAGCTTGTCCGGCTGAGCCTGCACTGGGCAAAGTTGAGACGCATTCCCAATGAAGAAAAAAGAATCGCCGTTCTATTTCATAACTACCCGCCCCGGAATGACACCATCGGCAGCGCTTTCGGCCTGGATTCTCCCGTCTCGGTCAGGAACATCCTGCGTGATCTGCAGGGGGCTGGTTACCGGCTCGGCTATCTCCCGGCAGACGGCCAGGAACTGATGCAGGAACTGCTCGACCGGGTCACCAATGACCGGCGCTGGGCCAGCGCGCAGGAGATGCTTAGTCGGGCGGTGGACAGTGTCTCGCCGGGCGCTTTACCGGATATTCGGCTGTAAACCGGGAGCCTATGGTGCCGGGGTAAACAGCCTGATCGATGCTAAGAACTGGCAGGATGAGCAGGACTTAGGCCAGGTTTACGTAGTATGGGGCGGTTATGCATACAGTAAGAGACAGTATGGTAGGGTCGCCCCAGAACTCTTCAGGCAGCGCCTCTCCCGGCTTGATGTAGCGGTGAAGAACGTTGATACCCGGGAGTATGACATGATGGAGAGCGACGACTTCTATGCGTACCATGGCGGCATGATCGCCGCGGTACGGGCGTTTAAAGGGGAAAACCCGCGTGCCTACATCGGGGACAGCGCCGATCCAGAGCGGGTTAAGACCAGGAGTACGGCCCAAGAGGCCAAGCACGTCTTCCGCGCGAGGCTACTGAACCCCAAGTGGCTTGAAAGCATGAAACGCCACGGCTATAAGGGAGCGGCGGATATCTCCAGGGCCGTGGATATCGCCTTCGGCTGGGACGCCACGGCGGAGGTGCTTGAGGACTGGATGTACGAGGAGTTGGCGCAGAAATACGCGCTGGACAAAGGGATGCAGGAGTGGCTTAAGGAGGTGAACCCGTACGCTCTGCAAAACATCGCCGAGCGGCTGCTCGAGGCGATTGAAAGGGGGATGTGGGAGACGACATCAGAGATGAAGGAGGGGTTGCTGGAACTCTATCTTGATATCGAAGGGGAACTGGAGGAAAGCCAGGAGAGGTCCAAGGAAAGACTTCGGATTAGATGATAACATCATAGGATTGAGGTGATGATTGGTGAAACGGTCAAAGATAATTTACGCACTCGTCTTGGCGGGGTTGTTGGGTTTTGTCCTTGCGCTGTGCGGGTGCAGGGGAAAGCCTGACACTTCCGCGACCACGCATACCAGCCTCAGGCCCCAGTTGGAACTGGTCTGCGAAAAGCCCCTGGGTAACGTGGCCGAGAATAGGATACCGGATGTTACCAAATCGGGCTGGAGTTTGGGCATTCCCTTTACAAGACCCGTGGTTTTCCCCGACGGCGGGTGGGTGCTGGCGGTAGAAGAGGCGCAGATGACCCTGCTCGATACCGCCAGCGGGAAAGAACTCTGGAAAAAGGCGACCTACGGCGGTATCGACAACTATGTGGCAACGGAGGATCGGCTCTATTTGACGGAAAAGGGGAGCTACGGAAAAAAGAAGGAGCATGGATACGTCATCTGTTTAGACGCTAAATCGGGCAAGGAGCTTTGGAGATACGATATCCAGCGCGACCTGGCGCCTGTAGTTGAAAGACACATACTTGCTGACGCCAAGCTTTCGTATTGCTGTTACATCAAGTTGGCTTTGTTCGGCGATAAATTGGTGGCCAAGGGATACACCGGCTGGAAGGTGGGTGAAAAGAGTGACAAGGCGGAGGTGCTGCTCCGTTTGGACAGGGACGGAAGACGCCTCTGGAAGGTGGAGTCCCACGGTTATCCTGGTATTGCCGCGCACAGCAGGATCGAGCTTATCGGTGACAGGCTGGTCATGGGAAGTTACACTTACGGCGACAGTACCACCGGCCCTACATATATCCATGCCTTCGATATTAATACCGGGGAAAAGCTCTGGCAGTTTGATATAGAGCACGAGGATGAGTTGGCCTATTCGGATGCCACCGATGTCGCCGTTGCTATTGTGGGCGATAAAGTGGTTGGTATCACCAACTATGGAAGGATATATGTCTTGGACGAGAACGGCAATAAGCTCAATACCTTCTTGGCCTTTGAACCGGTGAAACGTAACGGTACCGTCATCTGCACAAATGTCTGGGGCAATAAAGTAGCAGGTTACGGAAACGACACCCTGATTATCGCACCGGGGAAGACGGTGGTAAAGGGTGCCGCCAACTACCAAGCCAGGGCCCCGGTTCAGCACCCCGATGCCGGTTCGGTGAAGGTTTACGGCCTCGACGGCAAACTGAAGTGGAAGTTCCGCCTGGGCGGCCAGGCCACGGTTCTCTCCGTAAAAGGAGACTATATGATCCTGGGCACCGCGCACAACCAGGACACCTTGGACTGGAGCTACTGCGGCGTCTATGCCTTTAACTTGGCGCAGGAGGGTGCGGGGGAAGAGGTCGACGTTACGAAGGAATCTGCCGTGGAGAAGTACCTTGGCTATTACCGTACCGACGGGGTGATCCCCTACGGCTGCCTGGATGCCTCGGCGGACAATCGGACGATCTGTGCGGCAACGTGGCCGACCAGGGTTGGCACGGAGAAACACGGCAGGCACTCTCTTTACATCCTGAAGCTTAGGTAGCCTTCAAAAGTGCTTAGAAGGATGAGATACTCAAAAAATCTATTGGTATTGACCCTAATCGTGCTATTCAGCCTTATTCCCGGAGCGGCTGCTGAGGCGGCGGCGGGGATTTCCGGCGAAGGTTTCGAAACTGTGGAAGGGAACCTGGAGTGGCAGGACGGCATTTCCGTCGATAAGGGAGACGCCGTTTTTCAGATGGACGTGCCGGAAGACAGATTTCCCAAGAAGCTGAGGTGGTTCTGGCGGGGCTGCGGTCAGGTATGGGCATCTGTGGAGTATACAGACAGAAACACAATCTATTACGTAATGGAAGGGACTGAACCGCCGCAGATCGAGAAAACAACCTTTATCGACCACAACGGCATTCCGCGGATTATTCTTCCGACGATGTTGGAGCTGCCCCAAGGCCCCGTATCAGTCGACTTGGCAGAAGACTACTTGAGGTATTACGGACGGCATGAGGTTGGTATAAAAACCATTCGTTTTCGGGTTAAAGCCGGGGGCCGCACAGAAATTAAAGAGTTCAAGGTAGAAGCATACGACCGGAAGGAGAGTTCCGCCGGGGAGAGCAGTCAGCGGATGGAAAAAAGCGTACATTTGCGGGTTCAGATACCCCAGGGAAACCAAGGCGATTTTTACCTGATTAGGGGGCTGGAACTCCCCCTCCAGGTAGAGGTAAGGGCGCTGCTTGAGGAACGGAAGGAGGGGAGCCTGACCGTTGCCCTCCCGGAGAGCATAACCGTAACCGCGTATGATCCCGGTAAGGTAAGCGTGCTTAATAGTCACACACTGTCGCTGCCGTTATTGATGGGCCCCGGCTACGCCGAAGAAAGTTTCGTTGTTTCGGTAAAAGCTGCCGGTGCAGGAAAGATAAGGGTTCAGGCCACGCTGGGTGGGGAAACAGAAACGGTTGAAGGGGGCGTGGCCTGTGCAGATCTTCAGGGTATCCGGAATGGTCTTCATCTGGTGGACGAAGGAGTCTATCCGGTAAAGCACGATTCCCATCACCATAAGATGACCGTCAAAAAAGAGCTGAGAAACTATATCAAGGTAAAAGAGGATGTTTTTTCTACGTTTCACCGGCTCTTCGGCGAGGAAGAGGAGTACGACAAACCGGCGGGGCTGGTCTGCGGTATTTTGGAGAACAATACCGGCCTCAATCTGCCTTTACATATAAGATTTTCGGTGTTGGACGAGAGCGGCGGGGAAATTCCTTATTTTCGAGGCGAGCATATTCAGCGGGAACGTCCCGAGGCCCCGCCGGTGCCGGAGACCGTAATCGGTGTGGGCGCTAACGCCACCCAGAATTTCAAGCTGCCGCTTTTCGCCGACGTCTATTCGGTGAAGCCTGGTATTTACCGGGGTGTCTTAAAGGTCTCTCTATTTGGCGCCGATGCGGGGATCACAGTGCGTGAATTTGAGCTCCACGTGGAAAAAGAAAGCCGGGTCCAGGTCGTTACCGGCCTCCTCGCCGTCCTTCTTTCACTGATCAGCCTCTTACTCTTACTCTTCAGCCACAAAAAGTGGATAGGGCGGCTTAAGACCAGTGAGGTCATCTTGATCGCCCTCTTCACTGCGGTGAAATTTTCCATCGTGGATATTCCCTGGTTTATCTTCGGCGATGTAACCAGGGCCGCTTTGGGTCCGCTCGGACCCTTTATGCATATCTTCACCGGCATCTTCTGGGACATCATCAACGCCATGTTCCTTGTTACGCTGATTGTATTGGTGCCGAAGCCGGGAGTGGTAATCATCTCCTCCGTAGTAAGGATCATCCTGCACGGGGTGGCCTTCGGCACCTTTAACCCGGTGACCGTCCTCCTCATGCTCTCGTACGCCTTCCTGGCAGATGCTCTGCTTTACCTCGCCGGCTTCACCAGGGGGAGAAGGGATTTCAGGACGGGGCTCACAACCTTCGCTCTCCTCGGGCTGATCTTCGCCCTTAAACACGTATACTCGACCTACACCTTCTACTATGTCTGGATGTACCTCTACCGCCTCTTTTACCCGGACTGGTATATCAACGTGAATGCCGTTGTCTCGGCGGTCTACTCCGCCCTGGGGGCTGTTTTGGGCGTTTACTTAGGGAACAGGTTAAAACGGGTGATTGAGTGATGCGGGTCAGGTTTATTGAGCCGGAACTGAAAGATACGGCCTTTCACCGGCTGGATGTCCGTGCCAAGCTAATAATGCTTTTGTCTGTGGCCGTGCTCGGTATGGCCCTTAACCAGTGGAAGGCCTTGGCCTGTCTTTACCTGGGCGTCCTGAGCCTGGTCGCTCTGGCGCGTCTTTCCGTCGACAAGATCAAGGTCCTGGCGTTCATCACTTTTCTCACGGCCTGGGGGATAATGTGGGTGCAAGCCGTTTTTTATGATGCTTACCCGCGGACCCCGCTCGTCTACCTGCTGCCGCCGCTTTTGGTGAGCCCCGCCACCCCCGTGGTCGGCGGTCTCTGGGAAGGCGTGGCGATCTACTACGAAGGGTTCACCTACGGGGTCGCCCAGTCCCTGCGGCTGATTGCGCCGATGACTCTGGGACTGCTAATCTTCTGGGCGGAGGATCCGGTAAGGGTGCTGACAGGGTTAAACAAGCTCCGTCTGCCCTACGCGGTATCCTTTATGGTGATGACCTGCTTGCGGTTTATTCCCATTGCGCTCGGGGAGGCCAAGGTGACCATTAATTCCCAGCGGCTGCGCAAGTATCAGCCCTTTGACCCCAAGGGGATTTTGCTGGGCTACGGTATTTACAAGACGACCGTACAGGCCCTGGTGCCTCTTTTGGCCAACTGTGTACGAAAGTCTTTTAGTATGGCAAAGAGCGCTGACTCCCGCGGTTTTCGGGCCTCTGATAACCGAACGGAGTTACAGGAAATACGGATGCGTGCGCAAGACAGGACAGTGGTCTGCGTATCATTATGCACCACTTTTTTGGTTTTAGCCTGTAAGCTCTTATTCTATCTGTCGGTCGCCGATATCTTTACCAGCCGGGCCCTGCTGCCGCTCTATTGGATTGCGCACAGATGTCTTTAATCTGCATGCCCTCGATCTGTTGCGTCCTACGGGGCGGTGCTCAGAGGGCGGAGTGCGGCCTCCTGAGCCTGATAAGCTGCGCGTACAGGTGCTGGCGGGGTTGCAGCGGGCGCGCGAAATCGCTGATTCCGGCGGGAGGTCTGTCGTGTTTCGGGAGGTCGAGCGGTTGAGATACCAACTGCAGAGCGGCCTGGTGCGCCGGCATTACTGCCATGCCACCACCGGCCGGTCGCTGGCGGTAATGCCTGAAGGCAGCGTTTATCCGTGTTCCTCCCTGTCTGGATTTCCCGATTTTTGCCTGGGCCGTATCGCCGAAGAGGGCTTTTCGCTACTTTCAGCCACCGCCCGCCTGCCGTTTTTGGAGCGTACGGCGGAAGGTATGGCAGAGTGCCGGAGCTGTCCCGACAACTGGCTCTGCGGCGGCGGCTGCCTGGCTCGCGCCTATGCGTACACCGGCGGGTTTGACCGGCCTTGCCCCGGAGACTGCCTGTTAACGAAGATTTTCCTGGAATATGTACGCAATGAAGAAGGGCTCGTTTACGGTTAGCGCGCTTCAGCTTCTTGTTACCATCCTCAATCTTCACTCCACAGGCTTCTCGTCCAAAGGTTTACACGGCGCCCTTTTTTTCTATTGACATGGCGGAAGCCGACGCTTATTATTAAAATGGTAAATAATTAACCAGGTGAAATATTTAGTCACGGGGGGTGTCGCGGATGAAGGACCAGCTTGCTCTCGCCCTTACCCGCTTAGACGAGGTGATGCAGGAGTTAGTGCGGCGCCTGCACCAGGAGCTTTGGCGGGAGATACCGGTTGAGTTGACGCGTCCCCAGTTTCTCGTCTGCAGCAAGCTTTTGGAGCGGGGGAGGATGACCGTCACGGAGATCGCTGCGGCGATGGGGGTCTCCCCGAGCGCGATCACGACAACGGTCGACCGGCTGAGTGACAGCGGCCTGGTTGCGCGTGACCGCGGCCAGGAGGACCGCCGGGTGGTACACCTGAGCCTGACGGCTGCGGGCGAGGAGGCGACGAGGCAGGCCAAGGCGATTCGCGACTCCCTGTTGCGCCGCTATTTCGAGCAGTTGCCGGTAGAGGACGTGGCCTCGATGGTGCGCATCTGTGATGCGCTCTTAGGGATCCTCAAGCAGGATGAGGCTGAGACCACATAGTCTCACACAGGGAACATCGCAGCACTCAAACTGCAAATTGAATATTGCAAATTGGAAATTGCAAAGGGAAACGACCTTTCGGGGAATCTTTTCGAGCTTTCTGGGGGAGAGTTCCATGGATTGCATGCGCGGGGCGAAACGGAGGGGAGATAGGTGCGCCGGGGCTTGGTGGCAATCTGGTTGCTCAGCCTGTTTTTCTTAGGGATAGGAATTTCCGGCTGCCGTCAGGGCGTGGACGTCAACTCTGCCGAGAAAGAAGACGCGGTCCCCGTGACCCTCGCAACGGTGACGAAGG
>DTYU01000001.1 GCA_012961725.1 Desulfotomaculum sp. | reverse complement strand
GCCTCGGGGCCTCGGGTTGAGTTTAACAGATAAGGAGGTGATAGCGGCGGTGAGGCCCCACAAACTTGGCGAACTCTTTGCTGTACCGCTCCAGTCGGCTGTCAGGGCCCAGAATCTTGCGCTCCAGGAGACGGTTTCCTTTATCGAGCAGTTCGGTTTCGAGAAAGGGGAAGTGAAGACCTTTCGCTTCAAAGCCGAACGGGTGGTTGAGGAAAGAAGGGTTGACCCGGAAACAGGGATTCCCGAGACCCGGTTCAGGGTCCAGCCTTTCGAGGTGAGCATTCCCCTTCTTGCCTTGATTCAGCCGCCAAGCATGCAACTCCAGGAGATGAACGTCGAATTTGGGGTGGAGGTGGTGGAAACAAAAAGCGAAGCGATAGATTCCGCGGTAATTCCGCGGGCGGTACTTGGTCCCTCGCTTGCCTCTTCCCGGTCCTTCTTCACTTCTCTCGGTCAGTCTAATCCTGCCACGATGAAGGTCAGCATGAAGATTGTCCGGGAGGTTCCGGAAGGGATGGCGCGGATTGCGGACACATTGACTGATCTCTTGAGCGGCGTGCCACAAGAGACAGAGGCTCCGGCTGGGCCTGCCTTCTCGCCAATAGAGGAGCTACACGGCATAGGGCCGGAAGCGGGCGCAATGCTCAGGGCAAGGGGAATCTTGACCACGGCCGATTTCCTGCGGGCGACCGAGACTCCGGAGTTACGAAAAGAACTTAGCAACTCGATAAAGGTCTCGCTTAGAAGGATTGAGCGCTGGCGGGAAAAGGCAAGACTTTTGGAAAAAGGTAAAACATAGAAAAGGAGACGGAGAAAATGGCAAACATACCCGCAGAACTGAGAGCCCTTCCTTTAGAGCACATCATCGGCTCGCCGTTGGTGGCGGCGATAAAGGCACAGGCGCTGGCGGCCAACACCACGGTGGACTTTATCAAGGAGGTCGGACTCAAGCCGAGGGCGTTGGAATCGGAATCCGGGGAGAGTGAAGACGAGCTGGACGAGGTTACTGGGGAGAGTGGGCAACCAGGCTTTGAGGCTCGCTACGTGGATTTCAAGTTTGACAGGGTAATAGAAGAAGAAGTGGTGACCCCAGGAGACCCGCCGACCAAGACGACAAAGTATAGTGTTGTGCCGTCAAAGCTAACAGTACCGCTGCTTGCAATCGTGCCGATCCCCTACATTCGGATCAATGACATGACGATTGACTTTGAATTCCAGATCAAGGATGTCGAGACACGTGAGTCCACCACGGAGAAGAAGGTATCAATGAAAGCTAAGGCAGGAGGCTGGTTCTACAAGGTAAGCATTAAAGGTTCTTATAGCAACAGGACCGTTAATAAGCGGGAGACTGACAGGCGGACCACTCTGAAAATCACGGTGAACGCCGTACAGGATCAGATGCCGGAGGGTCTTGGGAGGATCCTTGATACGCTCAATGAGGCGATGAAGGTGGTGCCGGTGTCTGCGCCGCAGGAGATAACCCTGCCGACCTAATTCGCTCCCAGATGGGGAACGGAAACAGACGGAGAGAGGGGAGCAGGATGTTTCCCTCTCTCTTGGCCCGTGATTTGAGGAGGGAGGGGTGAGAATTGCCTGGGGACAAAGAAGGGATAAGTCTAAAGGCGGTGGTTGGCGGCATCCTTCATGCCTTGAGAGAGGCGAAGCATTTAGGAGACCTGGAAAGCGCAAGACTATTGGAGGTCTACAAGAAGGAGGAGGTTCTCTCCGCCTTTACTGTGCCGGCGTTTACAATTTCTGAAACCGAGCTGGAATTGCGTTTTGCGCTGGTAGAGCCTCCCGCAGAGAATGAAGGAGAAATACCGGAGATAAGCGTCAATATTTCGCCGGAGTTTCTCAAGGGACTTGAAGCCCATCAGGTCAGTCTGCTGAAGTTGAAGATCTCGCCTGTGAATTTGAGGGCTTTTGCGGAAACTGAATCGGCACGCTGACAAGAGAAATCCCTTAAGAGTTAGTGAGGTTTGAGCGCATGATCACACGCGCCGACGTGATCAATAATACCAGGCAGTATGTGCCGCCGGGGATGCAGGACTGGATGCCGACCAGCGATACCCGTGTCTTCAATCCCGCCAATCCCGCCCATACATTTCACAGCGGTTATACAACCGGCAGACAGTACGGCGTACTGCCTTATGTTTTTGGCGGCTTTGATTCAAGGACGCGATTCTTGGTTAGGATTAACAATGGGACTTGTCCTGGCGGCTGGGATAGGAGAGAGCCCCTTCCTGGCGGACTGCCTGGGCGCACTACCGCTGATTGGTATCGCAATCCGCCAAGCGGGCTTGGTTATGGTGCGCGGGTGCCGGGAAACTTGGCGGGCATAGACTGTTCAGGGTATGTGTTGCGGTGTTGGGGGTTCAGCAGCAGGAGGATAGGCGGGGTTTGGTACAGCACGAGGAACCTGCCGCGTCTGTGTGTGCCGGTCGATAGAGCGAGCCTCAAGCCCGGAGACATATTGAACCGAGCGGGTCGCCATGTACGGATATTCAACGCCCATCGTGGAGCCCAGGTCAACATCTTTGAAGCGCGGGGCGGCGGGTATAACCGAGCCTATCGGGCTGGGGACACGCGGGGTCGTGTCATTAACAGGGATATAGCCTGGGATGACAACTACATGCCTTATTCGCCGTTTCCGCAGCTCAGGCTTACCCAGCCCGCAAATGGTCTGGCTCTAACTCCTCGCCCTAAGCTGGAGATTAAAATTTGGGGCAGCGGTGAGCTGCAAATCGTTCATTTTGAGTTTGATAGCAGGTCAATTCTGCCGCAGACAAGCAGGACCTGTCCTATGTACGCGAGTTACACGCCGAGTTATGACTTGAGACCGGGAAACAGATACCTTTTGCGCATCAGGGTAATAAACAGGATTGCCGGGCAGTCTTTTCAGGATGAAGCCTCTTTCGAGGTCTGTCGTTTATGAATTGGGCGATCAAAGGGGGTCAGAGCCTTGGTACGTATCGGTCAGGAAGCCGTTGATTTCGAAGCCAGTGCCTATGTTGAAGGTGTGGGATTCAGGCCGCTCAAACTCTCCGATTACAAGGGTAAATGGATCGTCCTCTGCTTCTATCCGGGTGATTTCACCTTTGTTTGACCGACGGAGCTGGCGGCGGTCGCCGCCCGTTACGGGGAACTGAAGTCACTGGGAGTGGAGGTCTTTTCGGTAAGCACCGACAGCCGCTTCGTTCATAAGATTTGGCAGGAACAGGAGTTGTCCAAGATGGTGGACGGCGGTGTGCCCTTCCCGATGCTCTCGGATGCAGGAGGCAGGATTGGTGCCGTTTACGGAGTGTATGATGAGGTCGCCGGCGTCAATGTCCGCGGGAGGTTCATCATTGATCCGGACTTCATCATCCAGGCGATTGAGGTACTCACGCCTCAAGTGGGGCGGAATCCGGACGAGTTGCTGCGGCAGATCAGGGCGCTACAGCACGTGCGGGCAACAGGCGAGGTCATGCCCTCCGGGTGGCAGCCCGGGCAGCCCACGTTGAAACCGGGTCCGGCACTCGTAGGCAGAGTCTGGGAAGTCTGGCAGCCATAGGCAACGGTTGTAAGTAGGCGGTGCAACGTTGGGCGTTGCCCGGGTCAAAGATTACGCTCTTGCATGAGCTTTGGCATTAGGTCGAGCGGCCACGGAATCAATGTTTGGGCCGATCTTTGACGGAAGGCAGGGCTGGGGAACGTTCATGTCCGCGGATGAGGTGCGGGAGCTGTCCCTTGTACTCATCCACCAGCGCATTTGAGCTTTTTTGCGAGGATTACTGAAGCCTAGGGGAGGGCGCGACCCAGCCTTTCTTTTTGGTACGAGGCTTCCGTGGGCCTGTAGGTAAAAATTTGAGGAGGTGTACCATGACCAAGAGACTCGAGATTTACAAGTGCGAAGTCTGCGGAAACATGGCGGAGGTGATCCATGAAGGCAGGGGAGAACTCGTCTGCTGCGGCCGGCCGATGAAGCTCTTGGTTGAGAACACGGTTGACGCCGCCCGAGAGAAACACGTCCCGGTAGTCGAAAAGGTCAGCGGTGGTTTCAAAGTAAGAGTCGGGAGCGTTGCCCACCCGATGGAGGAAAGTCATTACATCGAGTGGATAGAACTCATCGCCGGGGGGAAGGCCTACCGGCAGTTTCTCAAGCCGGGAGACGCGCCCGAGGCCTCGTTCCGTATTGAGGCAGAGGAGGTGACGGCACGGGAGTATTGCAACCTCCACGGATTATGGAACAAGTAGGCAGTACACCCCAAAATGTATCCGGTGTACGGCAAAGCCGCCGGCGGCCAATTGCTTGGGATGAGGTTTCTAAGCACCACCCGCTTAGAGGGAGGTCAAATCCGCGCGTTGCCGCGGAGCAACTGCTTCACGGTGAGGATGTCCTGAATTTAGTAGAAATTGAGGCGGCAGTCCCGGAACCCATCCGGTATAGATGGGGTTCAAGGGGATCGCCGATCTCGGGATACCTCAAAGAGTGAGACTATTGAAAGAGGCATTCTGTTTGCAGAGAGGATCGAGAAGGGCGCACAAGGTACGCCACCTCGTCCCGTACGCCCAGTTTCACCGCCTATTTTCCGTGGATTATCCATCCACACCTCCTACGGCTGGGAAGTGGTCTGCAGAGCTACCAGGGTTACGCACATGGCTCATAGCACCCGCTGCTTCACGGCTCTTCCTTCTCCGTGAGCAATTTTACAAAAATCTCTACCAGGTGCGGGTCGAACTGGGTCCCCGCGCACCGCTTCAGTTCGCTTAGGGCCTCTTCATGTGAGAGGGGAGGGCGGTAGGGTCGTGCCGAGGTCATCGCGTCGTAGGCGTCGGCTATAGCAAGGATGCGGCTCAAGATGTTGGTCTCCTCACCGCGCAGCCCTTTGGGATAACCATTCCCGTTCCACCGCTCGTGGTGCTGGCGGATCAGTTCCGCCACCGGGGCAAGCTCCGGCGAAGAAAGGGCGATCCGGTACCCCACCTCGGGGTGCCGCTTTACTTCCTCCCACTCCTCTTCGGTGAGCCTCGATGGTTTGAAAAGAATCTGCTCCGGCACTCCCAACTTGCCTATGTCGTGCACGTCAGCCAGCAGCCGGAGGGTATCCATGTAGGTCCTTGAGAGCCCCACCGCCTCGCCAAGCATACAGGCCAGCCCCTTCACCCGCTCCGTATGCCCCTCGGCCACGAAATCCTTCTCTGCCAGGGCCGCTTTGAGCACGCGGACAACCGTACGGTGCGGGTCGGCACCCCTGGCAAGCTTGTCCCGGTACATGGCGTTGTCGGCTTCTGCGTATACCTCCTGGAGCGGTCGAGAAGCATCTTCCGCCGTTGCCACGCCGACGGAGAGACTCATTGGGAAATCCGGGTGCTCAGCATTGTCTTTCCTCACTGCCTCCATGATGCGCTCGACCACTTCCTCCGCTGTCCGGCCATCCGTCTTCGGCAAGATAACGGCAAACTCGTCCCCGCCGACCCGCGCCATCACGTCTGATCCGCGTACGCAGCCCGCGATTGCACTCGCCGCGCGGTGCAGGAGGTCATCACCCTGCTCGTGGCCCAGAGCGTCGTTAACCACCTTGAGGCCGTCGAGGTCGCATACGATGAGGCTCACCGGGAAGGAGCGGCCCTTCTCCAGCCGCCGCAGTTCCTCCTCGAAGAAGGCCCGGTTGTAAGCCCCGGTGAGAGCATCATGCGTACTCCAGTACTTCAACTCCTCCTCCATCTTTTTGCGCTCGCCGATGTCGCGGATGCACTGAGCCGCCCCAAGCAGGTTCCCTTCCTCGTCGTAGATCGGCGCCGCCAGGGTCCAGAAATGAAGCCCCCTTCCGCCGTAAACGCACGGGGCATAGCCCTCACCCGTAACGACATCGCCCTTCCGCTCGATCCGCTCGTACGTTTGTTCCCGTTCCTTCCCATCGCCAAGCACCAGGTTTACCAGAATGGGCCTGGGTTCCCCGTAAAACGGGACGGCGCAAGCATATTCGCCCCTGCCCAAGATCTCTCCCTTCCTGACCCCTGTCATCCTCTCTACGGCGATGTTCCAGAGGATCACCCTGCCCTCTCGGTCAACGGCGAGGACACCGTCCGGCAGGGAGTCGATGATGCGCTCGAGCAGGCGCAGCCTCTCACCTAACCTTTCCAGCGGGAGTTCCCTTCCTTCAACGAGCAAGAGCTTTAGCAATCTCTCGGCAGCTTCCATTCTTTCCTCTGGCAAAGCGTCCACCAGCCGGTGAAGCTCTCCTTTCCGTCGGGAGTTCACGCTTTCCGCCCCCAGTTCCATATTTACGGTCCAACTCCCAGTTCTCTCGGCCCTGCTATTTTTTTTGCTTTCAAAACCCAAGCCGCCTGTTGATGGCATTTCTGCGGTTTGGAGTAAACACTACACTTTGCGACAAGAAGCCTTAAAGATTCTCGCTCTTGTTTCGTAGATTTCTTCGCTGCTTGGTCTGTTTTTCCTGCCGACTTTTGCCTGAAACAAAAAAATGCTCACCTATTCCCGCATCGTGCACCCTGTAGTAAACTTGACATAAAGAGCCTTCAGCGGGAGAGGATTGCCTATGGTCGACAAGCTTTCGCTTACCGATCTGAACTTTATTATTGAGACGGTGGCCACCAAACGCCGTGACTACGATAACATCAGGGAGATCGTTTGGGACAAGCCTGACCTGCTCGATATAATGCTCGATGATCCCAAGCTCTTTCAACGGGTGATGAACGAAGAAGAAGTCTTTGTGCGTATCTCGCCCTATCTCTTCTTCGAGGTCCTGCTGCGTCAGGCCAAACGCGAACTTAAGGCGCAGCGATACACTTACGAAAAGGCGGCCTTCAGCGCCACAATTCCGGTCTTCGACGCCCCGCAGGCCGGCGAACTGTTAGCGCAAGGGAAGGTGCGGCGTTATTTAGCGGGGATGCTGGCCTCCTTCACGCGGACCCACAGCGCCACCGTATATTACCGGGTAAGAGGCAGGCTGTACAGCAAGCGGTACTCGGATCTGAGCGTCGACGACCTCCAAGACCTTGCCCAGTTGGTCGACGAGGAGTACCGTTTCCCGCTATACCGGCGGATCGGTGATCTGTGTCTTTTTCTGACCTCGATCTATCCTGAGTATATCGAGCAAGAACTGCGCTACCCGTTCACAAAAGCCCGCAGACCCGCCTTCTTTTCCCGGAAGAGCCGGGATATAGATGACTATATAGAAGAAGGAAGCAGATTCTACCGCATGGCCAGCGAGGACCGCCGACCGGCGCAGGCGGAGACGAACTCGGTTTTAAGGACGCTTGCCGACAGCTTTTTCTTGGCGCGAAAGCCGCTCATGCACATCGCCGACCGCTACCTGTGCTTTAAGAAGTTCGACCTCTTCTCGTAAGCGGAAAAAAAAGGGCGTCATGCCCCGGAAAAAGAGCCGAAGACCCTCCGGCAGGAAAAGAGTGTAAGATGCGTTTACTGGTCGCTTCCGATATTCACGGTTATGGCCGGCTGCTGACCCGTCTCTTGGACGAGGTCAAATATAAGCCTGGCGAGGACCGCCTTTTCCTGCTCGGCGACTATATCGACCGGGGTCCCGACGCCAGGGGCACGCTCGAACTCGTGATAGAACTGGTCCAGGAAGGGGCGGTGGCCCTGATCGGCAACCACGAAGATATGCTCCTCAATGCCGCCAAGGGGGAGCCGTCCGCCGCGTCAAACTGGATGATTAACGGCGGTGCAAGGACACTCGCGAGCTTCGGGGCGCCTGCAGGGGATGCCGAAGCACTCCTGCAGTTCTTCCCGGAGACAGTTGTTGAACTGATCCAACAGCATATTCCGCCCGAATGCATAGAGTTTCTCTCTTCGCTGCCGCTATACCACGAGGAGAGCGACTACGTCTTCGTCCACGCAGGGCTGCAGCCCGGCGTCCCCCTGCCGCTGCAGGACCGCCACACGCTCCTGTGGAGCAGGGATCCAAAGTTCTGGCTCCACCCCGCCCCCTGCGGCACGAAGACGGTGATCTTCGGCCACACGCCGGTGCCGGTGCTTCTCCATATGATCGGCGAGGGCTGCACCCATCTGCGTCCGTGGTTCGGCTCCAAGAAGATCTGCACCGATACAGGGGTCTACGCCACCGGTGTGCTCACGCTGCTGGAGCTGCCAAGTAAATATTTGCTCGTGCAGGCATAGAAAGAGCCGCATCCTGAAGCCGGTCTCTGCCGCGTTAGCCGCTCCTAAAAAGCGCCATTTGACCGGTTTACTGCTCCATGGTAGGGGAGGCACTGAACTTCGCTGTGTGCCCCTCAGGAGGTGAACCTTTTGCCGGACAAAACCGAACCGTACGCCGTAGGCCGTACCATCTATACACTGGGCACCAGCTCAAGAACGCCGGAGGAGTTCTTTGGGATCTTAAGGCGGTATGCTATCGGCCTCATTGCTGATGTGCGGCGCTTCCCGTCGAGCAGGCGCTACCCGCATTTTGACCGGCCCAACCTGGCTGCACAACTTGAGGAGGTAGGCGTGGCCTATCGCTACCTCGGAGAGAAATTGGGCGGCTACCGGCCGGGGGGCTACGAGGCCTACACCCAAACCGCCGCCTTCCGCGAGGGCCTGGAAGAGCTGGCGTCCCTGGCCAAGAGTATCCCGACCGCTATCCTGTGCAGCGAGCGTTTTCCCTGGAAGTGCCACCGCCGCTTTATCGCCGCCCACCTGGCCGCCGGAGGCTGGCAGGTCATCCACATCATTGATGCCGAGAGGATCTATGTACCGAAAAGCTGAACGATAGACCTGTGTTCTCAAAGCCAAAAGCCCGCTCTGCGGTCATTCGAAACTAACTGCCGAACCATTCGGAGGTGCTCTCGTCCATGAGGCAGCCGTCGGCCACAACCTTCACAAGCAGGCGGGTGTAACCGCTCCGGGGCAGTTGCAAGAAGAGCGTAAAAGTGCCCTCGTTGCGGGGCGCAAGGTCGAGCGGCCGAGACCAGACCTGGTCGTACACTAAGCCGCTCCCGGCATCAAGCGCCGCGTAGACCTTGGTATTCCGGGCGGTGGCGGAGCCATAGTTTCGCACCCTTACGGTCAGTTCCAACAGGCCGCCCCAGACGCCTTTTGAACTCCACTCATGCGTCAGCACCGGCTTCGGCACGAGCGGTAGGATGCGGGTGCTGGCCCGGGTCTCCTCCGGAATCTCGCCGACCGCCCAGCCGGGCCTGGAGGCCTCAAGGTAGTAGTAGCGCGAGCCTTCATAGGCGTAGTAGGTGCCCGTCAGCTCCACACCCCCGACGCCGACGGCCATGTGGTTTTCCTCCGTAAGCATAAGCAGCACCGCATCGTACCCCATCTCTTGCAGGATGGCGCCAAGCAAGACGCTCTTGTCTTCGCAATCGCCCTCTCCGTCAACGAGCGTCTCTACCGGAAACCGGGGGTATTCCTTGACCCCTTTGGATGCATCGTCCTGCCGGTACCGGATGCCTTGGGCAAAAGCGGCGACAAAGTCTATGGTCTCCGCCGGCGAACACCCCCAGGCCGATGCCGTTTCCGCAAACCTTGCCGCCAAAACCGAAATCAAGAAGTCGTCGGCGGAATCGGTGGCGTAGATCGAATAGTCGTCCGTCGGCGCGCGCTCAAGCCCGGCGTAATAGGCATACGTCTCCTGCGGGATGTCGATGCGCCACCGCCACCAGACGCCCTCATGCTCCCAGGTAAACTCCCGCGAAAGGACCGCCTCCTCGGGCAGGACCCAGCGGACGGCACGCAGCTCCCGGGCGGCCGGCTCGACAGGAGAAACCGGCGCAGACTCGTCCGCCGCAGGTGCAGGCGGCTGGCCATTCTCTCCGGAAGTACCCGCCCCTTCAAAGGAGAGAATGACCGTCTGGAGCGGTTCATCCCACTCGACGTCAACTCCCATCCCGACGGCCACCCAGCGGATGGGCACCATGATCCGGCCATCGACCACAAAAGGTGCCACATCCACCGTGATTTCTACGCCGTTTACGAG